>JAUVRU010000335.1 GCA_030597485.1 Anaerolineae bacterium | reverse complement strand
TATTCGGCGATGTCGATGCGACGCGGATCGGCCACGATCAGCTTGGCGCCCCGATGTCGTTTGGCCCGCCGGATTTTGGTGCCGATGACCGGGTGTTGTTCGGTGGTGTTGCTGCCAATGATGAAGAAGCACTGACTCTGTTCGGCGATGTCTCGGATAGAGTTGGTCATCGCACCGCTACCAAAACTTGTCACCAGACCGGTGACGGTGGAGCTATGTCAAAGGCGAGCACAATGGTCAATCGTATTGGTGCCCAGCACCTGCCGGGTGAACTTGTTGGCCAGGTAGTTCTCTTCGTTGGTGCACTTGGCTGAGGTCAGCATAGCAAAGCAGTCGCTGCCGTGGGTGCGCTTCTCTTCCACAAACTTGGTGGCAACCACATCCAGCGCGGTATCCCAATCAGTCTGGATGAACGTGTCGGGTCCCACGTTTCCGGCGCCGCGTCCGTTTCCACTGCTGCCAGCGGTACCAGTCTCGGCCGTGTCGAGCACTTGCCACTCACCGCTATCCAGCTTATCGTCGACGTCGTTCAACCAGCGGGCGCGCACCGCTGGCCGTTGCAGCCGGTCGGGGTGATGCACGTAGTCGTAGCCGTATCGTCCTTTGACGCACAGCGCCATGCCGTTCGCTGGCGCCTCCTCCGTGCTGGTCACACGGATGATCTTGCCATCTCGCACGTTCAGGTCGAAGGAGCAGCCCACGCCGCAATAGCTGCAGGTGGTCCGCACCTTCTTCACCTGGTTGGCCCGACCCAGACCCACGCTCATCTTGTCATGCAGCGCTCCCACCGGGCAATAGGCCACGCACTGGCCACAGCTCTCACAGCCTGCATCCAGCATGAATTGATCGGCGCCGGCCACCAGCTTGCTCCTGAACCCGCGATGGGCGAAGCTCCACACATCCCGGTTCTGAATCTCATTACACGCTCGCACGCACCGGCCGCACAAGATGCATTTGTTGCGATCAATGTAGACAAACGGATTGGGGTCGGGGTCGATGTAATATGTGTGGCGAGTGCCGCTGTGCTCCGGCCAGGTTACGTCGTAATCATAGACCAGGTCTTGCAGCTCGCAGTCCCCGTTTACCTCACACGTCATGCAGTCGTTTGGGTGGTCGCTCAGCAGCATCTCCAGCACGAACTTGCGAGTCGCTCGTGCCTCTTCGCTCTCGGTTTCCACGACCATTCCCTCAAAGACAGGGGTGGTGCATGCTGTCTGCAAACCACGTGTTTTCTCCACCGATACCACGCACATACGGCACGCCCCCACGTTGGTCAAATCGGGGTGGTGGCAGAGGGAGGGAATGTGGATACTGGCGCCGCGGGCTGCTTCCAGTATGGTGCTGCTTTCCGGAACGGTTACTTGCTGGCCGTTGATGGTCAACGTCACTGTCATTGAAACACTCCCCGTCATTATTTGGCAAAGACCGCATCAAACTTGCACAGTTCCGCACACAGCCCACACCGATCACACAGCTCTGGATCAATGACGTGAGGCTGCTTCTTTTCGCCTGAGATAGCCTGGTTGGGACAGCCTCGGGCACACACCATACATCCGGTGCACAGGTCTTCCGCGATTTCGTAAGTGATCAACGCCTTGCACTTCCCGGCCGGACATCGTTTGTCTTCAATGTGGGCCACAAACTCGTCTTCAAAATGCTGCAAGGTGGACAACACCGGAGAGGGAGCCAGCTGGCCGAGAGCGCACAGAGAACCTTTCTGCATGCCGGCTGCCAATCGCCGCAATCGATCCAGGTCTTCGATCTCTCCCTCTCCAGCCGTGATGCGCTCTAGAATCTCCAACATCCTGGTGCTGCCGATGCGGCACGGCGGGCACTTGCCACAGCTCTCATCGCAGGCGAACCGCATGAAGTATTCGGCAAACTCGACTATGCACGTGCTCTCGTCGGCGACGATCATGCCGCCCGAGCCCATAACCGCACCCACTGTCTTCAGCGAGTCGAAATCTACCGGCGTGTCCAGATGGGCTTCCGGCAGGCATCCGCCCAGCGGGCCGCCCGTTTGCACTGCTTTGAAGTTCCTGCCGTGTGGAATGCCACCACCGATATCATAGATGATCTCTCGCAGGGTGATTCCCATCGGCACTTCAATCAGCCCGGTTCGGTTGACCATACCGGTGAGGGCGAAGATTGCAGTGCCGGGGCTGTCTGGTGTGCCCAGGCTCTGGAACCATTCTGCGCCCAGCCGGATAATGCGAGGCACATAGGCGTAGCTCTTGACGTTGTTGACATTGCTCGGCTGCCCCCACAACCCAGAGACGGCCGGATAAGGGGGACGCGGCCACGGCTGGCCCCGCTCTCCCTGGATGGAGGCCATGAGCGCTGTCTCCTCCCCACACACAAACGCCCCTGCGCCCTCTTTAATGAACAAGTCAAAACTGAAGTCGGACCCTAGGATGTTTTCGCCCAACAGGCCCAGCTCTCTGGCCTGGGCTAGCGCAATCTCCAGTCGCCTGATGGCCAGCGGGTACTCCGCCCGGCAATAGATGTACCCGTGGCCGGCCCCAATGGCATAGGCCGCAATAATCATCCCTTCGATGACCGAGTGGGGGTCGCCTTCTAGCGTGGACCGATCCATGAATGCCCCTGGATCACCCTCATCCGCATTGCAGATCACGTATTTGGGCCATCTTTGTGTTTTTCGAGCCAACCCCCACTTCACCCCGGCAGGAAAACCGGCACCACCACGCCCCCTCAGCCTGGCCTCGGAGATCACCTCAATCACCTGCTCCGGACTCATCCCTGTCAAAGCTTTGCGTAAGGCACGGTAGCCTTCCTGGTCCATGTAGTGGTTGATGTTCTCCGGATCAATGATGCCACAATTGGACAGCAGGATGCGCTGCTGCTTGTGGTAGAAGCCTATCTCGTGCCATTTTTCGACGGCGGCATCGGTGGTTGGATCACGATACAGGAGCCGCTCCACCCTCTGCCCACCCAGGACATGTTCCTCAACAATGGTCTTCACATCGGGGGAGGTGACCCGAGTGTAGAATGTCTCCCCGGGATGGACGACCACAATTGGTCCCTCTGCGCAGAAGCCGACGCAACCGGTACGCCGGACCTCCACCTGCCCATTCAGGCCGTGTCTGTCCAACTCTTCTCGCAGGGCTTGCCGCAGCTCCGTGCTGCGCGACGATGTGCAGCCGGTGCCCATGCATACAGCAATCCACCTATGCTCAGTGTCGTTCCCGGTGTCCGTGGCTCCCGTCGATATTGTCAGATCCTTGTGCACGTTCATAGAACGGGCCCTTCCTTTCCATCTCGAGCTCAAGGCTCCTGTGTCACTTGTGCAGTCGACCTATTCTTCTCACCCCGACTCCCGAACTTGTTCGGCCGGCTGTGCCCCATCACTTGATCATCCAGGACGGCTACGGGGGCCAATGCACAAGAGCCCACGCAATAGACAATCTCCATAGTCAGCTCACCATCTGCCGTCGTCTCGCCCGGCTGGATGCCATACTCTTTTTCTATGACTGTGATCAAAGCGGCCGCTCCCTTGACGTGACAGGCCGTCCCATCGCACACCTTGAGTATATGTCTCCCTCTGGGCTCCAGATAGAACTGAGAGTAAAAAGTAGCTACGCCGTAGACCTTGCTCATCGAAATCCCCAGCCGGTCGGAGATAGATTGCAGCACCTCTGGCGGCAGGTAGTTGAAGATATCCTGCGCCCTCTGCAGGATGGGGATTATGGCGCCTTGCTGCCCCTCGTATCTCTCGAATACCTCGTCCATCAGGGACAGATCAACCGTCATGGTGTCTGCCACGCACATGTTCTGTCCTCCTTCCAGAAGAAAACTGGGTCACGGTGGTGTTGTGTTGGGCTGAGAGCAATGACAGACGTTCTCACTCAGAAGTCGAAACGTGGCC
>JAUVRU010000163.1 GCA_030597485.1 Anaerolineae bacterium | reverse complement strand
GCGGCGCCGCCCTCGACCGTGAGCACTCCGCCCGACTTGGTGACCATCTCCGGCAGATCCAGCAGCAGAGGGTTGCTGGGAATCAGCAGCCAGCCCAGCGCGGGGATGACAAACAGGGGGACACCCACCCACAGCAGGTTGAAACTGGGGCGGCCGGTGCGCTCCGCGCCCCGTCCCCGCAAGATGAGCAGCACTACCGCCCCGATCAAGGCCGCGGCCAGAAAAGGCCACCACTGGCCGAACGAGGCCGTAGGGCGAAGCGCGGGCAGCGAAACGCCGCGATTGCTCAGGAAGATGGGGCCGGGCAACACCAAGGAATCCTTGATTTTCGGCAGCTTCAGGACGACCGCGAAGTACAGGAAGAAGAGCTGTACCAGCAATGGGGTGTTGCGGAAGATCTCGATGTAGACGCTGGCGATCTTGCTGATGAGCCAATTGTCAGACAACCGGGCAATGCCGGTCACCAGGCCCACCAGGGTGGCCAGGACGATGCCCAGGATGGCGATCCGGGCCGTGTTGACCGCACCGACCAGAAAGGCTCGGGCGTACGTATCGGTGGGGCTAAACGCGAGCCCCTCCGCCATTTGAAAACCGGCCTCCTGGTCCAGGAAGCTAAAACTGAACGCCATCCCCCGTTCCCTGTAGTTTGAGAGCATCCAGGCGGCCAGGGCCAGCACCAAGATCACGAACCCGATCTGGGCCAGCACTTTGAGCACGCGCTCGTCGCGCCAGAACGGCACCGCTTCTCGGTGTTCCGCCATTGCTGTTCCTCGGCTGATACCGGCCCCCTCTCAAAGCGATGCAACCCGACACGCCTCGCCGGACATGTCGGGCTGCATCCATTTCACCCCTGGCGGGGCTGTCTGGTCTAGCGGAAGGCCATGGGGTATATCAATCCGCCGTTGGTCCACAATTCGTTGGGCCCGCGCGGGATGTAGATGCCCTCCGGCCCCAGGTGGCGGTTGTACACTTCCTCGTAGTTGCCCACCTGATTGAGGACGTTGACCATAAAGTCATCGGGGATGCCCAGGGAGGTGCCCATTTCACCCTCGACGCCCAGGAGGCGCCTGGTGACCGGGTCGTCGCTAAGGAGCATCTCATCCACGTTCTCGGAGCTGACGCCCAATTCCTCAGCCTCTTGCATCCCCCAGACCACCCAGCGCACCACGTCGTTCCACTGATTGTCGCCGTGGGCGGTCAGCGGCCCCAAGGGCTCCTTCGACATGGTGACGTCCAGGATGACATGGTCTTCGGGAACGGCCATGACCGAACGGAGCGTGGCTAACTGCGACTTGTCGGACGTCTGTGCGTCGCAACGTCCCTCTTCGTAGGCCGTGGTTGTGTCCTGGGTGCTCTCGAAAAGCAGGGGGGTGATCTCAGCGCCCAGCTTTCGGAACTGGTCGGCCAGGTTCATCTCCGTGGTGGTGCCGGTGGTGCTGCAGACTGTGGCTCCCTCCATATCCTCCAGCTTCTCCCATCCACTGTCCACCCGGACCAGCATGCCCTGGCCATCGTAGAAGGTTATCGCAGCCCAGTCCAGCTCGTTGGCCGTATCCCGGGTCAGGGTCCAGGTCGTGTTGCGGATCAAGACGTCAATCTCACCGGTCTGAAGGGCCGGCAGCCGCTCGGCCGCGACCAGCGGGCGGTACTCCACCGCGGTGGCGTCACCAAAGACGGCAGCGGCGATGGCCTTGCAGAAGTCAACGTCGAACCCTTCGAAGTCACCCTCAGGGTTGAGGTAGCCGAAGCCCGGCAGCTCTTGGTTGACACCGCAGATGACGTACCCCCGGTCCTTGATGAGCTGGAAACGCTGCCCGCCAGCCACCTCGGGGCACGCGGGGCACTCGGGGCACTCCTCCTCCGCTTGGGCGGCCGGCGCCCAGGCAGTGAGTATGATGCTCAATATCAACAACACGGCTAACGTTGCAGCTAACTTGCGATTCATGGTTCTTCCTCCTCCATTCTATTAAAGGTGACTTACGATCAGGGGATACAAGCGTGGATTTCCGGTTTTCACCTCCTTCCGTGGTAGACCACTCCAACCAACCATCGCCAGGAGCTGTTCACATATTCGTCGTCGAGGAATTGGAAGCACAAGTGAGACGCCCAGAGAGTTGGCGGCGACTGCCACCCAGTATAACAGAAGAAAGTAAGTGTGTCAACCGACCATTTCTTACTCCTTACTCCCTACTCCTTACTTCCTCCTTCCTGCCACCTTGCACATTCTCGACAACAGGGTTATCATCAAACAAAACCAGGAGCGATAAGGAGAATAACCGATATGTCGAAAACGGCCACGGACGTGCTCAAGATGGCGGAAGAGGTGAAGATGGTGGACATGCGGTTCACCGACCTGCCCGGCACCTGGCAGCATTTCAGCCTGCCGGCCCACGCGCTGACCGAAGACATGTTCGATGAGGGCATGGGCTTCGACGGGTCTTCCATTCGCGGCTTCCAGGAGATCCACCAATCCGACATGATCCTGATTCCCGATCCAGACACGGCCATTCTGGATCCGGCGCTCGACATCCCCACCCTGACCATGATCTGTGACGTGTACGACCCGGTAACCCGGCAGCCGTACACCCGGGATCCCCGTTATGTGGCCCGGAAGGCCGAGGCCTACCTGAAGCAGACCGGCCTGGCGGACGTCAGCTACTGGGGACCGGAGGCAGAGTTCTTCGTCTTCAACGACGTGCGCTATGGGGGGAGCACCAACGCTGCCTTCTACCACATAGACAGCCAGGAGGGATGGTGGAACAGCGGTGAAGATCTGGGGCCCAACCTGGGCGGGCAGATCCCTCCCAAGCGGGGCTACTTCCCGGTCCCCCCCACCGACACCTTGCAAGACCTGCGCAGCGAGATGGTGCTGGCGCTGGAAGAGGTTGGTGTGCCGGTCGAGGTCCATCATCACGAGGTGGCCACAGCCGGGCAGGCAGAGATCGACCTGCACTACGACACCCTGCTCACTTCCGCCGACAACCTGATGATCTACAAATACATCGTGAAAAACGTGGCCCGCCAGCACAATATGACGGCCACCTTCATGCCCAAACCTCTGTTCGAGGACAACGGCAGCGGCATGCACGTCCACACCAGCTTGTGGAAGGGCGAGAAGAACATCTTCTTCGACGAGGCCGGGTACGCCCAGCTATCGGATCCCGCCCGGTACTACATTGGTGGCCTGTTGGGGCACTCGTCAGCCCTGTTGGCGCTGACCGCGCCCACCACCAACTCCTACCGGCGGCTGGTGCCCGGCTTTGAGGCACCGGTCAACCTGGCCTACTCCCAGCGGAACCGGTCGGCCATCTGCCGGATTCCGGTATACTCCAAGAGGCCGGGGGCCAAGCGCATCGAGTTCCGGGCCCCCGATCCCAGCTGCAATCCATACTTTGCCTTCGCCGCCTTGCTGATGGCCGGCCTGGACGGCATCCAGAACCGAACCGATCCTGGCCCGCCGATGGACAAGGACCTCTACGATCTGCCGCCCGAGGAGGCCCGGCTGGTGAAACAGGTGCCCGACTCCCTGGCCAAGGTGTTGGATGCGCTGGAGGCAGACCACGAGTTCCTGTTGAAAGGTGACGTGTTCACCCCTGACGTGCTGGAGGCTTACATTGCCTACAAGCGCGAGGTGGAGGTGGATCCCATCCGAATGCGCCCCCATCCCCACGAGTTTGTGCTTTATTATGATGTGTGAGGTTAAGGTTGAGGCTAAGGCCAAGATCAAGGCTAAGGCTGAGGTCGAATTGAACCAGGGAGACACGGAGAACCTCTAGAATTCTCCGTGGACTCTCTGCCTCCGTGGTGAGTCTGCCTTGCCCACACTCAAGATGGGGACCATCACCGGCTTATTGTCCTGAAAACCGGACACCAAAACCGCAATTTCTTACAAAAACCCCTTGACTCTTGACATAAACTGTGGTATACTGGTTGCGTACCGGGGAACCAACTACGTTCATTCGCTATCACAACTTGTGGAGGAGACACTTAACAGACGAAGACTGATCGTCATAGTCCGTGGACGTTGCACTTCCACAAGCTATCGGTTCCAAGGGTACCAGGGGTACAACTGAAGTCCAGAAGCGCCGGGGTGCGATAGCCCTCCGGCGTTTTTGGATACAGGCCATCTGTCCGGGTGACCTGGTTACCACAATATGTTGGGGGTAACGTGGCACGATGGCCCTAGATGTTGGGGTGACACGGAGGGAGGCTGCCAGCATCGCCTCAATCTTTGCAACGGCTTTTGACTTGCCGTACAGAACAAGCTTCATCTATACTGTAGACTGATTGGCAGGAACAAACTCACGTATGCCATACTGGCATCAGGAGGTAAGAAATGTCTACCACAATAACAACGCGACTCTTTCGGCCCTTTGCCATTCTCTGCGTAGTCGTACTGGTGAGCTCTCTGGGTGGCCAATTCGCCGTCAGCCCGGCTGCCGCCAGCCAGGCGGGAACGGTGGTTCGCATTGCGCCTGTCTCGGAGCAGATTGGAGTGGGGTCAACCACGACAATCGAGATCCGGGTTGACAATGTGTCGGGCCTGGCGGCGGCCGACGTGGAACTGCGCTTCAATCCCTCGGTGTTACAGGTGCAAGACGCGGACCCGAATAGAGAGGGCATCCAGATCCAGCCCGGCAATTTCCCGGCGCCGGATTTCGTGGCCGTGAACACCGCCGACAATGCGGCCGGGATCATCCGCTACGCGCTCACCCAATTGCCCCCTCATGCGCCGGTGAACGGCAGCGGCCTGATGGCCTCCGTCGCTTTCCGCGGTGTGAATGGCGGGCACGCTGACGTGGTGTTCAACGTGGTCAACCTGGCGAATGCCCAGGGGCAGCCAATTCCCAGCACTTCCCAGGGTGGGAGCATCACGGTTGGCACGGGTCCACCGCCGACGCCCCCTGTGTGGCCGACCCCGACGCTGCTGCCTCCTGTGTGGCCGACTCCGACGCTGCTCCCTCCTGTGTGGCCGACCCCGACCCCCCATCCCGGCCATCCCACGGTGGTACCACCGGTGCCGCCTGGGCCGTGCCCTGTCCGCTATGTGGTGCGACCGGGAGACACGTTGTCTGCCATCTCTCGTCGATTTGGGGTATCCATCTGGCAGATCGCATCCTACAACAACATCCAGAACATCAACCTGATCTACGTAGGCCAGGTGCTCATCATTCCTTGCGGACCGGGACCAGGACCAGGACCAGGCCCGGTGCCGCCCGGCCCGTGCCCCACTCGCTACGTGGTGCAATGGGGCGATACCCTGTATTCCATCGCCCGCCGGTACGGGTTCACTGTCTGGGAGCTGGCTTCATACAACAGCATCAGCAATCCCAACTACATCTACGCGGGGCAGGTGCTTCTCATCCCGTGCCCGACCCCGTCACCGTATTAGGGCCAGTGGGGAAGGGTTCCGCCCTTCCCGATCTCTGGCTGTAGTAGAAGACTGCCAACAGATGGATAGGTGAACTGCCTCCTGTTGAGTATGTAGCGTGGCCCTCTCCGTGCCAGCACGGAGAGGGCCTTGGTGGTTTTGCGGGTGCCGGATTCAGGGTTGCCATCCTTGAGAGGTTGCCTGCCCGGTGATACAATGGTGATGATCTAGCCCACAGGTGCCGGTTGTCCAAGGATGCGGTTTTGGGATCTGCGGTTCTTTGCTCCAGGGAAATATCGGCTATAATTGTGCCACCGGTGACCTTGACACAACAGGCGGCAAGCGCCCATCCGGGCACGAATTCCAGCCGGCGAAATCTTCAGCAGTCGGGGTTTTCAGAATGGAGAATGGGCCAGGATTGCCTTCATCCTGGGAGCCTCAAACATAGGGGATATAGTGTATGTCTTTCTCTTGCCTTGTACGTCAATCAACAGCCATCGCCGCCATCATAGTGGCAGGGAT
>JAUVRU010000128.1 GCA_030597485.1 Anaerolineae bacterium | reverse complement strand
CACACAATGAGAAGATGATCGATACCAAACAGCGATGAGCCTCATCAACACACCCGACCCAATTGGGGGGCGACCGGACCTGTCACGATGGGCGGGAACGCTATCCACGCCAGTCTGGAGGAGCTATGTCAGTAGAAATGACCGACAAACCGATCGACTCGCCACAGACGCTGCCCAACTGGGTCATCCCTTGGCCCACATTCAGGGTGGACTGGGCCCACGCTGCGCTCATGATCATTGACTATCAGAATTACTCTTCAAATCCCGGCTGTGGCCTGGGGAAGATGATCATTGAGCAGTATCCTGAGATTGCCAAATATTATGTGCCACGCGTTCTGGAGATCACCATCCCCAACACCCGATGCCTTCTGGATGCGTTTCGACAGGCGAGACGGGAGGTCATTTACACTCGCAACGGTCCTTGGCTGCCAGATGGAAGAGACATGATCCTTCGCCGGCAGAAACGTGAAGTAGAGGCACGAGACAAGTTTGGCACATCTCATCTGTGGTCCCGAGGAACCTTTGAACACCAAATCGTAGAGCAGCTGGTCCCTTTACCCGGCGAGCTGATCATTGACAAGAACGCAAGTAGCCCGTTCAATGCAACTGGTATCGATCAGATGCTGCACAATATGGACATCGGGACGCTCGTGGTAACGGGTATGGCAACCGACATGTGCGTCGAAAACACTGCCCGAGACGCTTCTGATCGGGGTTACAATATCATTGTGGTTGAGGATGCAGTGGTCACGTTTTTCGCCGAACATCACCGCGCGTCATTATCAGCCCTGGCGCGTGCGTACGCTCAGGTGTGGGGCACGAACCAGGTGCTCGCAGCGTGCTCGCAGCACTGAGTGCAGCCGACTGACGGGACGAGCTGAGGTGAGAGTCCGCTCATCAAGCTGGCATCTGCAGAGAGGCGCATGGGAAGACAGTCACCGAAGCAGCCGTGCCGTGCTGTCTCGTCAGTTCCTCAACGGTTTCCTGCCAACTCTTGAACACCAATGTGTTATCTGGATAGGTTGGCTTCGCTTCCAGGTAAGATAGGTGGGGAGAGTAGATAATGACCTGGTATCCGCCAAAATCCCTGTATTGGTCGTAGACCAAATCATGTCTGCCGCCAGGGCCTGCCCACAGATGAAAGCCAGCCCCTTCCGGACAGGCAGAAGCTATCACAACCGTACCTCCTGGGCGTACCACCTTGTCTATCTGGTTGTCAACCGCCCGGAAGGCATTGATGGCCTGTACCAGATCAATGTCTTTGGGATAAGCATTGAAGATGCCGATATCGGCTGGCGGAGGAAGTGGCGTGGCGTAGACTCGCCGGGCAAACTCGGCAGCAGCTCGATGAGCCTGTATCATATGCCCAGCGAAAACACCTGCCAGCTGTCTTCGTGAGTTCACCACGCCACCAACAATGAACGCCAAACCAGCCCTTTCCGCTATCTCCTCCATATCAGATCGGCATTCATTCCCTGCCACGTTCCCCACACCACCTGCCTCCCCAGCGATGGCGCGCTTATGATTGGCACATATGGTGTCCATGCCCGCTATGCCCACAGCCACCAGCTTGGCTCCACCACTGAAGCCTGTGAAAGAATGTGGCGTAATCCCACCTACAGCGATGCGCAGGTCAGATTCGAGGAAGTGACGGTTGATGTAGATTGGTGTTCCCCGTCGGGACTCCCCCAAATACGCCAGGTTTTCATAGGGATGATGCTGGGAGACAACAACATTCTCCAAAATGTCTTGGCCTATCTTCTTCAACAACTCTGCACGGTGCATGCAAGTGTGTGCGCCTGTGCCCACGATGACCCGCACCTGTTCATGCCCCAAACCACCACGCGTCAAATTGGCCAAGACACTGGGCAAGATTTGTGCAGTGGGACAAGGACGCGTGATATCCTCCACCACGATTGATGCCCTTTGGGCCTGCTTGGCTAGGTCTTCCAAAGGTGGCGTGCCTGTAGGGGAGTGAAGGACTTGCTCACACCTCCGATGGTCAATTGGCTCTCCGTCATTCATAGCGGCAACAGACACCTGCCACCCTTCTGGGAAACTCAGGTCCTTCTCCATATCACCGTCCCAAGCTTGCCAAGGCCCTTTAACTTTCGTAAGCCACACCTCCTGTTCTTGCCCCACTCGGCCCAGCCAAGCAACACAGAGAGCCCCTCGGATACACTGAATACCCACCGTGTTCCCGGCCGCCAAGGCGGAATGTAGACTCCCTCCTCAGACGCTATTTCAATGACATGTACGGGGCTATCTCCTGGATGTGCTGTAATGACCGGCGTACCCCGTCATCGGCATCTTCTACCTCGCCTCCAGGCGCACCCAGCTCAAGGCTGATAACAATCTCATCGTAGCCAAAGCGCTTAACGTGCTTGTCTATGTCCATGCGGCGCAAAGCGTCAAGATAGTCGGCTATGCGGGCAACACCTGTCCCTATGACCTGGTTGGTATGCAGCAGCGTCTGGTGATCGCTGAAATGGGCATGGATAATCGAGTCGCCCAACCTGACCAGTTCATCAGGGCCTTCGCGCGCCAGCGCCATGTGTCCAAAATCCACCAGCGTCGTGAAGTTGGAGCGATCCACATCCTCCAGCATTCTTACCGTGGAGGCAGTGTCGTTGACCAGGAACCACACGTAGGGCTCCGTCTCCTGGGCTATGAAGACCCCACGAGGAGCGGCGTAGTCGCACACTCGTTGCAGGAAACGGACAACTCTCATCCAGGATTCTTCGCGGCCAAGCCCGTAGGCCCATTGCCCAGCGTTGAACTCCAGCTGATTCATCTCCCACGTCACAGCCAAATCTATGCCTTCCTGTAGGTAAGCATAGCTTTGCTCCAGCTCCGCATCACTGGCCGAGGCGATGTTATGCAGAGGATGCAACACATAACAGCGCGGTGTCAAGCCCAGCGACTCCATCTCAGCTTTCACAGCCAGACGCTCACCCATCGTCAAATGAGCGGGGCCAGCGTGGAAGGGGCCGTGGGGGTCCACGTAGCGAAAGCCGAGAGCGGCGGCGCGCTGCAGGCTTGCCCGCAGCGTCGCCGACTCGGCCAAAAACCATATACCCGTAAGCATACCGATTTTCATATAGTTCTTCCTCGGTGACCCTGCCTAGCCGAGAACCTGAGCCTGTATGGCCTTGGTGGTCTCTTTGAGGATGTCCATCATCTCGTCCACTTGCTGGCGGGTGATGACCAGCGGTGGGGTGACCAGCATCATGTCACCCATGGCCCCCTCGACGCATCCTCGGCCTGCGAACAGGATCAGCCCCCGTTCGAGAGCCTCCAGCTCGAAACGGCGGCCCACCTTAAGCTC
Organism: Anaerolineae bacterium; assembly: GCA_030597485.1. Classification (GTDB taxonomy): domain Bacteria; phylum Chloroflexota; class Anaerolineae; order 4572-78; family NAK82; genus JAUVRU01. The sequence goes on along the minus strand of JAUVRU010000128.1, from coordinate 3,083 downwards.
TCGCGGGAAGGGTTCCTTGGTCTCCTTGTCCTTCACGAACTCAAGTCCGCACATCAGGCCCTTGCCCCGCACATCGCCGATGATGTCCAACTCGAGCAGCTCGTGCAGGCGCTCCAGCAGATAGGCGCCCACTTCCTTCGAATTGGCAAGCAGGTTCTTCTCCTCAAGGTACTTCAGGACGGCTACACCTCCGGCACAGGAGACGGGGTTCTGGTTCATCGTGTGCCCCGCCAGGAACGGAAGGCCACCTTCCTGGATTATTTGCCAAATCTCTTCCTTAGCGATCGTGGCCGACATAGCCGTGTAGCCGGAGGTCATACCTTTGGCGGTAGCGATGATATCAGGCGTGACCCCCTCCCATTCTTCGATGCCAAACCAGTGGCCGATCCTCCCGAAGCCCGTCATCACTTCGTCCACGATCATCAGCACATCATAGCGATCGCAGATGTCGCGGATGACTTGGAAGTATCCAGGCGGGGCCGGCACTGACCCCAGGGCTGCCCCCACCACAGGCTCGGCGATGAAGGCCGCCACGTTTTCCGGACCTTCCTGGCGGATAGCGGTCTCCAGGGCGCGGGCACACTTCAGGTCACATTCCGGGTAGGTCTTCTCAAAATGGCAACGATAGCAGTACGCGGGCGGAATGTGGGGACTGTTGCGATACATAGGGTAGAACAGACGGCGACGGTCGGTATGCCCGTGGATACCGGCCACGGCAATGCTGTTGCCGTGGAAGGCTTGCCAGCGGCCGACAACCGCGAATTTTGACGGTTTGCCCGTGAATACAAAATACTCCCGGGCCGTACGCACCGCCGAGTCGACTGCATCGGTCCCCGTGGTGCCGAACCAGGTTCTGCAGTTGTTGCGCAGGGTGCCGGGCGCGCGCTCGGCCACCATCTTGCCCAACTCCAGCATCGGCTCATTGGAGAAGACGTGAGGCGCGGCAAAGCAGACCTTCTTGCCCTGCTCATACATGGCATCCACGACACTCTGCACGCCGTGACCTATGGTCACCACCACCGACGAGCCTGCCGACCCATCGATATAACGCTTCCCATCCTGGTCCCACAGGTAGATGCCCTCACCCCGCTCGATGAGGGGCAGTGGTAAATCCCACGAGCGATGAATTACCGGCATTTGAACAGCTTTTTCATCCATTTCTGCGTTTTCCTTTCACGTTATTATGGTTTCTTGGGCACGGTTCAAACTAGACTGGTGTATTCAAAATGGGTTGTAGGGGCGGGTCTTGTGCCCGCCCTGGGCACCCACAAGACGGCCTGGGCACCCACTGGAAGGCCTGGGCACCCACTGGAAGGCCTGGGCACCCACAAGAGGTGCCCCTACTTCTCAATCACGAATTCCATAATGACCGAATTGCACCAATTCCTGTCAAGGTCCACCAGAAGTGTATTGCTGATCTGCCTTGTGGACGACTTCCCAGATAGCATCCTCGACACCTTCATCCAAGGGGGGCACAACGTGCTTGTCAGCCTTTATCATAGCCCACGCCCGTTCTGCAACTTCCACAGCGCCCTCCTTCTCCCACACTGTCCACGGCTTGCGGTCCCACAGTCTCGTGAACCACAACTCGCGGCGGAAGTGCTTCAAGGTGTGCTCTGTGGTCAGGTAGTTCCCGCCGGGACCTACTTCGCCGATTAGATCCAGGGGAATGGTCTCTTGGTTGACCTCAAAGCCCTTGAGTATGTGCCCGACCATACGGATGATTTCATTGTCTATGACCATCAGCTCGGGGCGCACAGTATTCAGGGTGTCAGCCATGCCGATTCCGTTGGCTATGTTCAGCCCTGCCAACGAGGGCATTAGGCAATTGAGCATTTTCTCGGCCCCCATCTGGGCATCGACTGCATTGGCGTCGGAAATCATGCCTCCCCCACGCGATGGGAGATTGTAGTAACGAGCCATCTCGGCGGTGGCGACGCGCTGCATGCTAAACTCCGGGCCGCCCATAGCCAGCTGGCCCGAGGACATATCCAGGCTGCGTGAGTATTGGTTGTATATCACCGGGATGCCCGGCTGCACTATCTGGCACAAGGTAATGGCGCCCAGCACTTCAGCATTGGCCTGGGTCACATTCCCGGCCATTGTTACCGGGCCGGTCGCTCCCCCAATGGGGCCAGGGCTAAGACTGATAGGGATCCCTTGTCGTGCCCCCTCTATCATGGTGCTGGATTGGCGCTGGTCCAGTTCCAGTGGGCTCAGAGTGGTCAAGTCAAGAGTGAACAGCGGGTATTGGCGCAGCGCCGCGCGGCCGCCGCGCACCATAGAGGCTATACGCACCGCGTCTCGCACGCCCTCCTTTCCATAGGCTGTCGCCCAGATGTGCCTGGTCGTGTTGATCAGGGAGATGACCAACTGATACCGATCATTGGTTTCGGCAGGTACGTCGACAGGGGTACCAATCACACATAGAACCTCCATCTGGTCCTGTGCATCGGCCAGTCGCGTGATCCACGCCAGATCTTCCTGGTTGATAGGGCGGCGGGTACCGCTGTCCGGGTCGTACCAGTGGACAGCGTACCCGTTAGTCGAATGGTAGACGTTGCCCGGGCGCAAATCTATGATGTGGTCATCAATATCGCGTCCGTACAGCTTGAACTCGGAGGGAGCAGTGGCAAGCGCCCCCTCGATCAAGCTCTTCGGGAAGCGAACGCGATGGTTGCTTTTGTCCACGTGTGCCCCCGCGTCTGCCAGAATGTCGACGGCCTCTGCCTCCTTGATGCGAAGGCCTACGTCTTCCAATAAATCCAGCGCCGCCGCATGTATTCTGTGTTTTTCATCCTCGGAAAGAAACTGCAACGATATCTTGGCCACGATTCTCACTCTCCTTGAGCAGTGTTGTATCTATTGAGCTCCCACCCGTGCATACCAACTGGCCTCAAGCGCAGCAATCTCGGCCAATACGTCTTCGGGCAATGGTGTGGGCGAGTGGGTCTCAATCAGGTGACGTGCTTTGGCGTTCAGGCGGTCTGCCAGGTCTGGCTCCGATTGCTTTCCCATTGGATCGAACATAGAACGGTCAAATATCTGTGGATACCACATATCGCGGAAATGTTCCAGCGTGT
>JAUVRU010000014.1 GCA_030597485.1 Anaerolineae bacterium | reverse complement strand
GCGACAGACTACCGGGGCGTCGATTCTGGCCAGGTGGGTTATGATCTGTCCACTCTTCCCCTGCACGGGGACCAGCTCTTCGAAACGTTTGGCCTGCGTGACAATGAATTGAGTGGGGAGCAGGTGGAAAGCTTGCGGCAGGCACTCACCTTCGCCCGCAACTATGCCGCCGATCCCGAGGACTGGCTAGTATTGACTGGCGGATATGGTTGTGGCAAGACCCACCTGGCGGCAGCGGTTGCCAATGCCCGGATGGGCCAGGGATACTCAGTCCTGTTCGTGGTTGTGCCCGATCTCCTCGACCACCTGCGAGCCACCTACTCCCCCGACAGTCACGTATCTTACGACGAGCGACTGGACCAGGTGCGCACGGCCCCCTTGCTCATCCTGGACGACCTGGGTACGCACAGCGCGACGCCTTGGGCCCAGGAGAAGCTGTATCAGGTGTTCAACTACCGCTACAATGCTCGCCTGCCGACAGTGATCACGGTGGCGGATGGGGTCAGCGTCAATGAACGCCTGAAGTCACGTCTTTTCGATCGAAGACGTTGCATCAATCTCAGGATCGACGCTCCCAGTTATCGCGGATCGGAAACGCGTGCCTGGCGGCGCACTGCCGGGCGATAATCGCATCTTATCCTCGGTCCGTTCAGAAGTTCCCTTGCCTTGAACTGTCGATCTTGTGTCAAGTCGCCTGGCAGATCCCGGCAGGTCTCTGCACATACAGGCCTTGCACAGGTCATGCGAACATGTCTTGCGTCGTTTGACGCGCCCTTCCGACAGTGGTATCATGTGCCCCAATCGCTTGGGTTGCCAGCGTCGCTCCCCAGTGCTACAAGGGTGAATGTGCATGGGGGGCGTTCTTGTTGAGCGTTGGTTAGGCGCTGGCTTCAAGGCGTTCGCCGAAGGGACGTGCGGGGATGCGGATTGGTATTGATGCACGACTCGTTTACTACAGCCGCGCTGGAATCGGGCAGTACATTCTGCGGCTGGTTGAGGCGATGACGCGGGTTGACGCCTCTGGAGACGAGTTTGTCCTTCTGCAAAGCCGCAAAGACCGTACCCAGATTGTCAGCGATCACAACTTCAGTCGGGTGTCGTTGTGGACTCCCAGTCATCATCGCCTGGAGCAACTATCGTTAGGTTTCGAGGTCGGGCGGCTGCACCTGGACCTGCTCCATAGCCCGGATTTCATCCCCCCGTTTCGGCGCAATTGCCGGTCAGTGATTACCGTTCACGACCTGGCGTTCCTGCTTTACCCTCATTTCCTGACTAACGAGTCCGCTCGCTACTACGGCCAAATTGATCAAGCTGTGCGCCGCACAGACCACATCATCGCGGTTTCAGAGAGTACACGGCAAGATACAATCAAACTGTTGGGGGTTCCGGAAAAGAAGATAACAGTCATCTACGAAGCAGCGAATCCTATTTATCGCCAGACAGACCCCCGCGAAGCGCGTCGTCTCGCAGTCGATACCTATGGGCTCGATGGGGACTACATTCTGTTTGTTAGCACCATTGAGCCGCGCAAGAATCTACCGGCGCTCCTGCGAGCCTATCGCAAGCTGCGCGATGACTACAAGTCTGACGTGAAGCTGGTTCTGGCCGGCAGGCGTGGGTGGCTCAGTGAAGAGGTCTACGAAATGGTGGAAGCGCTCAATCTGGCCGAGCACGTCCGCTTCCTGGGCCGGGTGCCATCCGAGCATCTGGTCTATCTGTATAATGCGGCTCGGATGCTGGTCCACCCGTCGTTCTACGAGGGATTTGGGCTGCCTCCCCTGGCGGCGATGAACTGTGGCACGCCCACCATCGTGTCCAACGTGTCGGCCTTGCCCGAAGTGGTGGGGGATGCGTCCATACTGATCGATCCTCATGACATTGAGGGGCTAACCGTGGCGATGTGGCGAGTGCTAACCGACGCGGACCTTCGTGCCAGCCTGGTTGCCAAAGGCCTGACGCGCGCCAGGATGTTCTCCCTGGAGCGGGCCGCTCAGGAAACCCTGGCAGTGTATCGCCGGGTGGTCGGGCGGTGAATTGACCGGGTGAGCGACTGGCTAGAAATCGTTGTAGTGCGATGCGAATCTTGTTGTTGACTCCTCAGCTGCCCTACCCCCCACATCAGGGAACCAGCCTGCGAAACTACAATCTGATTGCCCAGCTGGCAAGACGACATCGGGTTTGCGTGTTGTCCTTTCTCGATGCGGACCAATCCCTCGACGGAGCCGGCCCCCTGCTGGAAGTGTGTGAATGGGTGGACACCGTGCCGGTTCCCGCACGCAGCGGCGCCCTTCGCTTGGGGCAAATGCTGACCACCCGTCTGCCCGACATGGCCTGGCGACTGTGGTCACCTGGGTTCCGTGACCGGCTGGCGCACCGGCTGGCCGAGTCCGTCTTCGACGTGGTTCAGATCGAAGGGATTGAGCTGGCACCCTACCTGCCTACCGTTGAAGCGGCCAGGCCCAGGCCGCTTATCGTGTACGATGATCACAACGCGGAGTGGCTGCTGCAAAAGCGAGCCTGTCTGGCTGATCTGCGGGTACCCCGACGATGGCCGGCGGCGGCGTACTCTTTCGTTCAGTGGAAACGACTGAAGCGCTATGAAGCCAACGCCTGCCGGCGTGCACACCGGGTTGTTGCTGCTTCCGAGGCCGATCGGGATGCCATTCACGCAGTTGCCCCACAGTTGCTCGTCCACATTGTACCCAACGGCGTTGACCTGAGGGAGTACAGCGACTACGGCGGCCCAGTGGAGCCTTTCGACCTGGTATTTACCGGCAAGATGGATTTCCGGCCAAATGTGGACGCCATGCTGTGGTTCTGTGAGAGGGTTCTTCCCATCGTGCGTGAACGTCGTCCCGGTGTCAGTCTGGGTATTGTTGGCCAACGCCCCCATCGCCGGCTGGCCCCCCTGCGCCAGATACCGGGTGTTACCATCCCGGGTTGGGTCCCGGACGTGCGTCCCTATATCGCTGGCGCCGCCGTGTACGTCGCCCCGTTGCGGGTTGGCGGCGGTACCCGTCTGAAGTTGATGCAAGCGATGGCCATGGGCGCCGCTGTCGTTGCTACCTCGCTGGGCGCTGAAGGATTCCCCGTCAAACACGATGACCACCTGCTGCTGGCCAACACGCCCGAGGAATTTGCCCAGGCTGTGCTGGCGCTGTTGGACGACCCTGCCTACCGAACTCGCCTGGGGGAATCCGGTCGCAGGTTTGTCCGGGCGGCGTATGGCTGGGATGTCCTGGTGCCGCAACTGGAAACATTGTACCAGGTGTGATCGGTGGCCAGGCGCACCGGTCACAGAATCTTTCGGAGGTATGCTGGTGATTACCCACAACGCGTTTGTTTGGCAGTGGACTTGATGGATTCGAGCCTTCAGGCGGTCCTACGTGACCAAGAATCCGGCGAAAGCCTCGACTCTGAAGCTCGATTGACTTGAGAAGGGACTTGTGGGTAATCACCAAGAGGTATGGTCTTGACCGAACCTGTTATTCGTGTCGAAGGTGTTGGGTTTTCGTATAGCTCCGATGTTCCCAGTCCGGTATTTGCCCTCAAGGACATCAACCTGGAGATCTATGCTGGCGAGTACCTGGTCATTGTAGGCCACAATGGCTCGGGCAAGTCGACCCTGGCCAAGCACTTCAATGCCTTGCTATCGCCCACGCAGGGGGACATATGGGTAACCGGTATGAACACCAGGGATGGCAACAACACGCTGGCTATTCGCAGCACGGTTGGCATGGTTTTTCAGATACCCGACAACCAGATTGTGGCCACGGTGGTTGAGGAAGACGTGGCCTTCGGGCCGGCGAATCTGGGCGTTTCGGAACAGGAGCTGCGGGAGCGGGTGGAGTGGGCATTGGGCGTGGTCGACATGCTGGCATTTCGGGAGCGCGCCCCGCACTTGCTGTCGGCCGGTCAGAAGCAGCGTGTGGCCATCGCCGGGGCTATGGCAATGAAGCCCCAGGTACTTATTCTTGACGAGAGCACATCTATGCTTGATCCGACTGGGCGAGAGGAAGTGCTCAGCGCCATGCGTTACCTCAATCAAGAGGGAACCACAATCGTCGCCATCACCCACTTCATGCACGAGGCTGTGGAGGGAGACCGGGTAGTCGTCATGGAGGAAGGTCAGATAGTCTCGGCCGGGAGCCCTCGCGAGGTGTTTTGCCAGGTGGAGAAGCTGCGTGAGATGCACTTGGGCGTGCCGCAGGTTACAGAGCTGGCGTATGCGCTGCATCAACGCGATGCCACCTTCCCGGCTGATTTGCTCACGGTTGAGGAGTTGGAGAACGAGGTGCTTCGGCGCGTGAGCCTGAAGGGTGTGGTAGCGTGAAAGGCAACGGCCGCCGTATCGTTGAGGTCAATGACCTGCACCATACCTACCTGAGGGGCTCGCCCTTGGAGGTGACGGCGCTCAAGGGCGTGACCATGGAAGTCTATGAGGGTGAGGTGGTGGGCATCATTGGGCGTACCGGTGCCGGGAAAAGCACCGTCGTGCAGCACCTTAACGGTCTGATTCGCAATCGGGAACCAGGCAAAGTCATCATCGATGGGCAAGACATGTCGGACACCTCGCTGGACATAACAACCATTCGCCAGAAGGTAGGACTCATCTTTCAGCGCCCAGAGGAGCAGCTGTTTGAACGGTTGGTGGGGGACGACATCGCCTTCGGTCCCAAGAAGTTGGGTATGCCCCGGGAGGAACGACGCGAGCGGGTGCGGTGGGCTATGGAGATGGTGGGCCTTGACTTCGACCGGTTCAAGAACCGCTTCACCTTCTCTCTCAGTGGCGGTGAGATGCGCAAAACGGCCATTGCCGGGGTGCTGGCCCTGCGCCCCAAGGTCCTTATCCTCGATGAGTCCACCACCGGCATCGACCCGCGCGGCCGAAGGGACCTGCTGAGCCGCATTAAAGGACTGAACCGCGAGCATGGCATCACCCTGATCTGCGTCTCGCCCAACATGGAAGAAGTGGCCAGCATGGTGGATCGTATCTACGTGATTGACGATGGGCGCACAGTCATGAACGACACGACGCGTGAGATATTCGCCAGGCCTGAGGAGCTGCGCCGTTATGGGCTGGGCGTGCCCCAGGTGAGTGCTGTCGCCAGCCGGCTGGCAGAAAAGGGCCTGGCCATGCCCCGAACCCCACTGACTGTCGCCGAGGCAGAGGAAGACATATGGAGGATTTTGAGTTCCTGAGAAACGTCACCATAGGCCAGTATTTCCAGGGTGACTCCATCGTCCACCGGATAGACCCTCGCACCAAGATCACCATTGTGATGATCTTGGCGGTCATCAACAGCTTCATTCTTTCGTTCACCGGGAATGCCATTCTTTTGGCTATCTGCACGGCGTTCGTTCTTGCTTCGGGCATCTCGTTCAAGTTTATGTTGTCCGGCCTCACGCCGGCCCTGCCGATCATTGCCATTTTTGCGCTGATGCAATTGTTCTTTTACGGCGATGCTTACTCCCCCTATGGCATGGAGCTGGTCGTTTTCTGGCGGTGGGGTATCATGTCCGTCACCAACGGCAGCATCCAGCTGGTCATTGTCACCCTTATGCGCTTCCTGGAGATTTACTTCCTGGTGAGCCTGCTGACAGCCACCACCACCACCACTGATCTAGCCTATGCCATTGAGAGTATGCTTGAACCATTCCAGCGCTTCAGAGTGCCGGCCTACGAGATATCGCTCATCGGCACCATTGCCTTGCGCTTCGTGCCCATTTTTGCCGAGCAGCTGGAGATTATTATGAAAGCCCAGGCATCACGGGGCGCGGACTTTGGGGGTGGGGGCATGTTTCGCTTTGTGAAACGCACTCGCCAGATGGCGACTCTCATCGTTCCCCTCTTCGTGGACGCATTCCGGCGGGCAGAAGATCTGATTCTGGCGATGGAAGCTCGTTGTTATACCGGCGGCGAGGGTCGCACCAAGATAATCCGGTTTCGCATGGAAAGAACCGATCACATCATCATTGCTGCCACGTTGATTCTCGCGGTTATGATGATATCTTTCCGCAACCACTTTCCTGTCTAACGCTGCCTAAGAAACCGGGCCGGTGTCGTCGAACCGCCGGCATCGGTGTGATCGAGCAACTGGCTCCCCGACAGTTCAAATGGGACGCAAATTCTCGCTGATTCTCGCAGGTGAAAACATAAGAAACCTAGAGAAATCAGCGTCCTGTTGGTGCTGTATGACCAGAGTGTCAGGTGGCTGGATTGAGCAACAGGGTATTCGGAGGCGTGAGTGCTCACTGACGTGGAGAAACGGGTTCTGGACTGCATTGACCCGGATGAGGTGGTAGTCTGGACTCAGGAACTGGTCCGCATTCCCAGCGCATATCGCCCTCAGACGGGGGAAGGGGAGGAGCAGGCAGCCGCCTGGGTACGGACGCGTTTCGAGGAAATGGGGTTGGAAACACATTGGGAGGTAGTCGTTCCCGGTCGTCCCAACGTTATTGGTTTGCTCAAGGGTGAGCAGGGGAGCCAGACCCTGATGTTTGAGGGCCATACCGACGTCGTCACTGAAGGCGATGCCAGCGCCTGGACACACGGTGGGCCGTATTCGGCCGAGATCGTGAATGATCGTTTGTATGGACGTGGCGCCAATGACATGAAGGGGGGCCTGGTGGCTGCTATGTGCGCCACCAAGGCCATCATTGAGAGTGGTATCCGGCTCGAGGGCACTATCCTGATCGGCGCGGTGGTAGACGAAGAGGGTCGCATGGCGGGCATCAAACACTTCGTCGAACGTGGCTGGGCCGATCAGGTGGATGCAGCTATCGTTTGCGAGCCGGAGGAAAATCATCTGTGCATCGCTCAGAAGGGCGTGATGTGGCTTACGATCACCTGCACCGGTATCATGGCTCACGGGGGCATGCCCCTGACTGGCGTCAATTCTGCCTACCCGATGGCCAGATTGCTGATCAAATTGCGTGACCTGGAAGCCGCGGAAATCGCCCGCCTCGGTGCCCACGAGTTTCTGGGGCAACCCAGCATTACCCCCACCATTCTGCGCTCGCCAGTGTCCGGCGAGCCGCAGAATAACGTGATGCCTGCCCAAACGGAGGTTACCGTCGACTTCCGTCTCCTCCCTGATCAGACGCCAGAGGATTTGGAGGCAAAGGTGCGGGCTTTGGCTGACCGGGTTACGGCGGATGAGAATGGGCGGGTGCAATTTGAGGTTGAAGTTATCGAGTCGCGGCCTACAACGTTCATCTCTCGCGACGCCGAAATCGTGCAGGTGCTTCACCAGGCGTACCAGGATACGGCAAACAAGGAGCCGGTTTATGGTGGTGTGCCAGGATCCACAGACGGTACCATTCTTTTCGATCAAGGGGGTGTGCCCATCGTCATCTGCGGCCCGGGTGATATTCACGTACCGCATCATGTTGATGAATGGCTGAGCATCGACGAGTTAATTGAAGCCACTCATCTCTACGCGGTGGCAGCGATCCGGTTTCTGGGCATAGCCTGAGAGGAATCGCACCTTTCAGAGCAACAGGATCACTACTCAGGCCTACCTGGGAATCAGGAGGCTTCGGGCCGGGATGAGGGGATGAGGGGATTTCTATTCGGATTGTTTTCCGCAAATCCCCCAATCCCGGCGAATTTGGCGCGACTTGGGCAGCAGCCTGAGCAGTCACAAACTCAACTTTCTGATTGACAGGAGGTATGCAGTGCACAAGACCATCACAGATGTGGAAGGGATTGAAGTCGGTCATTATACCGATCTGGAAGCGGTCACCGGCTGCACGGTGGTCATTTGTCGTCAAGGGGCGGTGGGTGGTGTGGACGTGCGAGGATCGGCACCCGGTACCCGCGAAACCGATTTGCTGCGCCCGATGAACCTGGTGCAGCAAGTGCACGCGGTGGTGCTCACCGGCGGCAGCGCGTACGGCCTGGACGCGGCCAGCGGAGTGATGCGCTGGCTGGAGACGGAGGGTATCGGCTTCAACGTCGGGGTGGGGGTGGTGCCCGCCGTGTCGTCGGCCGTGTTGTTTGACCTGACGATTGGCCGGTCAGATGTGCGCCCTGGTCCCGAGGCCGGCTACGCAGTCTGCCACGTGGCCGGGAACGGGCCGGTGACCGAGGGTTGTGTCGGGGCCGGAACCGGTGCCACCGTTGGCAAGCTGTTCGGACCGTCGTTTGCGGTCAAGAGCGGCGTCGGCACCGCGGCCCGCCGCATCCACGGCGAGATAACGGTGGGAGCGCTGGTGGCGGTCAATGCTTTCGGGGACGTGGTGGACCCTGCTACCGGGCAGATCATAGCGGGACCGCGTGATCCACAAGGTGCGGGATTCGTGAATACCGTTGAGCGCATGCACGGCGACCTGAGCCAGACCATGCTGGGCTTCCCCACCAATACCACCATTGCTGTGGTAGCTACCGACGCTGTGTTGTCTAAGGAGGGGGCCAACAAGGTGGCACAGATGGCACACGACGGCCTGGCACAGGCCATTCGCCCGGTTCATACTATGTACGACGGCGACACTGTCTTCGCCCTGGCCACCGGGCGGCGGACTGAGCCGCAAGCAGACGTCAGTGTGGTGGGAACAGTGGCAGCCTCGGTCTTGGCGGAGGCTGTCTTGCGGGCCGTCCACCAGGCGACGACCCTGGCCGGCATCCCGGCGGCAAAGGATGTGTGACAGGTATTGTCGTTCGCGGGCTGACCCAGTGCCCTGGGGGTTCGGGAACTGTGTCTCCCCAATCTGAACCCACACCCGCGCCCGCGCACGTACGCTGCTGCGTGTGCCTGTGAGCGCAAAGTGTGGTATAATAGAGCGTGGAGGTTTTTCGTCATATCCCCCAATCGTGATAGTGGTGTTGTGATTCGGCCGGTTCCGTGGATGGTCAGGCGGGGAAATTGGCCTGGGGTTCTGCACCAATTGTAAGGAGTTACATGTATGAGTGGGCATTCGAAGTGGAGTACGATCAAGCGCAAGAAGGGCGCCGAAGACGCCAAACGGGGCAAGATATTCACCCGCCTGGCTCGCGACATAGCCATCGCAGCCCGCAGCGGCGGTGGTGACCCGGAGACCAATTCGGCACTGCGTCTGGCCATTGACAGAGCACGTGGGGCCAACATGCCCAAGGATAACATCGAACGGGCGATTAAGCGCGGTACCGGTGAGCTGGAGGGCGGCCAACTGGAAGAGGTGTTCTACGAAGGCTATGCGCCACACGGTGCTGCCCTTCTCCTCAAGTGTTTGACCGACAATCGCAATCGGACCCTGGCTGACGTGCGCCGGGTCTTTAACCGTGGCAGCGGCAGGTTGGCCGAAGCGGGAGCGGTGACTTGGATGTTCGATAGCAAGGGCCTCATCATCGTCGATTGCAAGGATATGGACGCTGATGACATCTTCTTGATGGCAGTAGAGGCCGGCGCGGAGGACGTGGAGATCAGTGAGGGGTTCGCGGAGGTGTATACAGCCCCTGGTGACCTGCACGTAGTCCGCGACAGTCTGGTTGAGCGAGGATTGGCAGTTGAGGATGCCGAATTGGCTATGGTGCCCAAGACGCCGATGTCGTTAGGCGAGAAAGAGACGCTCCAGGCCCTGAACATGATCGAGGCCCTGGAAGAACTGGACGACGTGCAGCAAGTGTACTCCAATCTGGATATCTCCGAGGAGATTCTGGCGACCGTGTAGGGATTGCCGTCACCCGGGCCGGCGTTCCAGTACGGACGAGAAGATGGACGCCGGTTCCTGGCCACAAACACGTTTCGGAGGTGATCTTCGAGGCAGAGATCATCTGGCGAAAGCAGGAGGGCAATTCAATTGCACTCCTGCTTTGTTGGCACTCGCAAACTGGAAGGCCAGGTTTGAATCAGTAGTGTGCGGACGATACGGAGACCAGTCAACCCGGCGGGGTTCTTGCAGAAAGGCCTCAAAATCGGTCAAGGAGTCCGCACACCGGGTGCAGACGGGCTGGCTGGGTACAGCGCACGAGCGTGCCCCACCCTTCGTGGCGCAGATTCGTGGTTCGCGAGGCCTGGCATCACAATCCCAGACGTCCTGAAGGAGGTGATGTGCGGGTATTGGGAATTGATCCCGGTACGGCTATCACCGGTTATGGTGTGGTCGAGGGCGAGGGCAGTGATCTGAGGACGGTTACCTACGGGGTGGTCACCACCCCGGCCGACTGGGCCCTGCCACAGCGCCTGCAGGAGATATACACCCAGCTGCGGCGCCTGGCGTCCGAGTGGCAGCCAGACAGCGCGGCCGTGGAGGAGCTTTTCTTCAGCAAGAACGCGCGCACCGCGCTGATGGTGGGCCACGGACGGGGTGTGGTCCTGCTGGCCCTGGCCGATGCTGGCCTGTCCGTTCACGAGTACAAGCCGGCGGAGGTCAAGGAGGCGGTCACCGGGTATGGTTCCGCTCCCAAGCAGCAGGTTCAAACCATGGTACAGCAGCTGCTTAGCCTGGAAGAGATTCCCCGTCCTGACGATGCCGCCGACGCGCTGGCCGTAGCCATTTGTCACTTGCACTCGGCCCGCTGGCGGTCGCTGGCCGCCCGGTGAGTGCCTGTCCGGGAAGGCAGTTGTTCATCAATCCGCCTGTCAGCGGCAAACAGGTAGTCTTGGAAGGGACATTCCTCTGCCAAGGATGCCCCGTTCCCTATCACGAAAAGACCTTGCTCCCGAAAACGATGAAGTTTGCAGGCGCCCCCCCATCCCTGGCTTCTCTTCACCCTCACCGTCATCCTGACTAACACCATCGTGGAGAGCCACACGGAGGGCGTCGTCATCCACACCGGCAACACGGCCATTCTCAATGGGGTGCTGTGGTTCCACAATGACGGAAAAACCGGCGGCGGTGCCAACCACATCGTGACTGTCACCAACGCCATCGATGGCGATCCGGCCTTCGTGGACCCCGATGGTGGAGATTACCACATCGGTGCCGGTTCGGCGGCCCGTGACAGGGGTGTGGACGCCGGTGTGACCACCGACCTGGACGGCAACCCCCGTCCGGTGGGTGCCGGGTACGATCTAGGTGCCTACGAATTCCAATTGAAGTGGCGCTACCTCCACCTGCCGACAATTATGAGACAGTAGAACGCAGACGACAAACCTGGTAGACTTGGCGCCCTTACGTTTCCTGACCTGTCGGTCTTGGGGTGGTGCTTCGCCAAACGCTGATACCGAGGCAAAACGATGATAGGACGCATTCGGGGTGAGGTAATAGAAAAGGGAGAGGATACAGTACTGGTCGACGTGAATGGCATGGGCTTCGTCATCCATTCGCCAGCCACGCTGCTCGACGGCTTGGAAGGTGGGTTCGTCACCCTGTACACGCATTTGCACGTTCGAGAGAACGATCTGACCCTCTACGGCTTCGCCGACCGAGAGGAGTTGCAGCTCTTCCGCACTCTGTTGTCAGTACAGGGTATTGGCCCCAAGGTTGCCCTCTCCATCCTGTCGCACGTGCCCATCGAGACGCTGCGGCAAGCGGTAGCGCATGAGGAAGCAGCGCTGCTGGCCCGTGTGCCAGGCATTGGACCCAAGAAGGCGCGCCAGATAATCTTTGTGCTCAAAGACAAAATCGAAATCGAGGACGTATGGGCTGGCGGGCCAACGATCACCGACGCCGACAGTGAGGTGGTGTCTGCTCTGACTTCCCTGGGCTACTCCCTATCCGAGGCGCAGGCAGTCCTGCGGGCTCTGCCGCCGGAAGCGCAGCAGCAGCCCCTGGAGGAAAGGGTACGGCTGGCGCTGAGCAACCTGTCCAAACTGTGATCGGGCTTTCGAGACGGCCCTGCCAGACGCCGGGAGCGACTGAATACAGCAGGCTGACCGCTTACTGGCCACTGGCCACTGGCTGCTGACTACTGTCTACTGTCTACTGAATCTTCTACTTCCCTATGCAGAATTTGCTGAAAATTGCCTCCAACAGGTCCTCGCTGGCTGTCTCTCCGGTGATGTCTCCCAGTGCGTCCACCGCTTCCAGCACATCTATGGCCACCAGATCGGCACTCGTGCCAGCCAGATGGTCATCTCTGGCTGCCCGGAGGTGATCCAGTGCTTGCTTCAGCGATGCCTGGTGACGGGGATTGCTGACGAGCGGCGTGTCCGACGCGATCACCGTTCCTCCCATCACCTTGTTCACGATGGCATGTTCCATTTCCTCGATTCCCTGGCCGGTCAGGGCCGAAATGCTGAGATGGGGCGCATCTGACAGCAGCCCGGCCGCCAGGGCGGCATGCGGTACCCCTCCATCTTCGCTGGCTGCCGACAAGTCGCACTTGTTGACCAACACCAGGCTCGGCCTGTTGCCGATCAACCGGGCAATCTCCCGGTCCGCGTCGGTCAGCGGTTGGCTGCCATCGATCACCATCAGGGCCAGATCAGCCCGTTCCAGCGCGGCGTGACTGCGGGCCACGCCTATGCGTTCCACTTCACCCTCGGGCTGGGCACGGATGCCAGCTGTGTCCACCAGTACCAACGGCACGCCTTGAAGGTTGACTGTCTCTTCCAACGTGTCGCGCGTCGTGCCGGGAATGGGGGTGACAATAGCCCGATCCCCGCGCAACAAGGCGTTCAGCAGCGAGCTTTTGCCCACATTGGGCCGGCCCACGATTGCCGCCCGGATACCCTGGCGATAAATGCGTCCCCGATCGGCCGTGGCCAGCAGCTCCTCTACCGTGGCGGCTGTCTCCTCCAGCGGTGCTACCACATCTTGTGGTGGAATCTCATCCTCCACGAAGTCGATGCTGGCTTCCAGATAAGCCAGCACGTCCACAAGTTGAGCCCGTGCCAGCCGTACCTGGGCTGACAGGCATCCGTCCAGCTGCTCCACCGCCACCCGCAAGGCGGCCTCAGTGCGCGCCTGCACAATGTCCAGCACAGCCTCGGCTTGAGCCAGGTCCAGCCGGCCATTAATGAAGGCTCGCAGCGTCATTTCACCCGGTTCGGCCAGGCGGGCACCGGCCATCAGCGTCAGCTGCAAGATGCGCTGCACCGCCACGATGCCCCCGTGCGACTGAATCTCGACCACGTCCTGCCGGGTATAGCTGTGTGGGGCTAGCATAGTCACGACCAGCACTTCGTCTACGTTACGGTTGGTTTGCGGGTCACGGATGTGCCCCCAGGTGAGACGACGAGACGGCAGATGATCCGTGGCCGGTGGCTCTGTGGTGGATGAGGGCGACACGAAAAGCTGGCCCAGGATGGGGATGGATTGAGGTCCACTGATCTTGACAATGCCAATGCCGCCTTCTCCCAGCGGCGTGGCAATAGCCACAATCGTATCGTCAAGACTGAAAGTTCCCATGTACGTTCCCCTTTCAGATGGCTTGCGCTCCCAGGCTACGGGGAAGGAGTGAAAATCGGAGCAGGGACGAACGTTGGTGCCGGCGTGGGGACGGGGTGCGTGGACCGGTGTTGGCGCTGCTGGGGAGGGCACCGTTGGCGGCGGGACGCACGTAGGCGCTGCCGGTAGCGGCAGGCGGTGGGAGACGGGTGGCTTTCGATTGCGACGGGGTGGGCATTGGCCCGGGCCAAGGGACCAATGTCGGCACCGCCCAGGTGCGTACGGGAGGATAGGAAGCGGTCGGCAGCCGTTTGCGAGTGGTCATCGACGAGGGCAGCGGCTGTGTAAGTCGCGGCAGCAGCAACCTCAGGCCTGGCACGAAGTCATGGAGGCTGTGGAGGCAGTTGGCCCCCAGAATGTCTTGATACGTCGTGCGGTATGTTATCGCCAAAGCAACCAGGTTGTCGTCGGGCCTGACCGTGTAGGATTCCCACGTTGAGGGGTCTCCCCACCCCGGCGGCTGGTAGCAGACAGGTGGCGTTGGGGGTGGGGCAGTTGTCATCGTGGGCGTGGATGTAGATGTCGACGCCGATGTCACCGTGGCTGTGTCTGTAGGGATCGGTGTGGTTGCGGCTGCCAGCGGCGTGGCTGGCCTGGTGCTGAGTGTCGCGTCTCGCGTCGCTAGCAACGCTGCCTCCATTACCGTCAGCGCCACGACACTGACAGCAGACAGTCCGGTCAACAGGGGACGCCAGTGAGGGGTCAACCGGCTTTCGTCATTGATTTGCTAGATACCATGTGGGTTATTGACCACGAGTCCCATTCCTGGGTGTACGTTCAGCCGTCCCTGGGCCAATGCCTGTTGGGCGGGGCGTTCTACATAGTCACCAGGGGCTTCGCCCATCACCAGCCAGCAGTCGGACTGTGGCTGGCTGGTGACAGCTGTTCAGAACGTTAATCGTGCTGATCAGAACTGAGATCCAGGGGAGGTACGTCTATCTCGAGCCAGGGGTCTTCGTACGCTTTGTTGATGGGTAGTGAGAAGCTGAACGTCGACCCTACGCCTATCTCGCTGTCGACCCAAACCCGCCCACCGTGAGCCTCTACCAGCGATTTGACAATCGCCAGGCCAACCCCGGTCTCTCCCAGACCATTGATCAGTGTCCTCTCGGCCCGGTAGAAGCGGTCGAATACTCGGTCTAGGTCCCCGGGCGCAATACCGCCCCCCGAGTCCTGGACTGAGACCTTGAGACGGCGGGGGGTCTCGGGGTCCGTCTCGTCACCATCGGAATGTATGGAGGTTGACACGGTAATGGTAGATCCCTCCGATGAAGCGTTGGTGGCATTGCTGAGCAAGTTGGCCAGTATCTGGCGCAGGCAGTCAGCGTCTGCTTCTATGGTCCGCACTTGGTCCGTCAGCGCCCGCTCACGCGTGATTTCCTTGTCCTCCTGTTGGGCTCGCGTGCTTATGCCGGTCTC
>JAUVRU010000545.1 GCA_030597485.1 Anaerolineae bacterium | reverse complement strand
TGTGCTATTGCGGTAACAGACGGGAGGGGATCTGGTGTTTCGGTCCCTCAGCACCCCTGGCGATGTGGCGAGACCAGAGAGCAACGACGATAGCATCACTCACAGAGCAAATGGTGGGTCGGTGAAGGAATGTCTCATCCCTACCGTTTGCCTGAATCCTCTGGTCGCCGCCCGCGCTCGATCACTCTGCCGTGCAGATTCGTGCGCAGCAGCCCCTGCCGGTCGATTTCGGGCATTTGCGGTGTCTCGGAGAACCGGTTGCGCTGATCTTGCAGCCACTGCTGCCGGGCTGCCACCGATCGCTCACTGATCTGGACCAGCGCTTCAGTCTCCTCGTCGGCAATCAGGTCGCGCACGCTCTTCAATTCGTTCAAGTAGGCGTCGAGCCAATGCACCACGTGATCGCCATTGGCGAGCAGGACGTCGGCCACCGCGCCCGGGTCTTCTCCAACGAGGCCGCTAATGGTATCGAATCCAGTGCCTGCCAGTTTTCGCATCTCGCGCCATCCGGCCTCGTGGGTGGTGCAGTGCGTGAGGGCCAGCGCCAGCACCAGCGGCAGATGGGTGGCGCCCGCCATCAAGCCGTCGTGCTCGGCCGCATCCAGGTAGTATGGCTGGCTGCCCAACAGCGAGACCAGGCTGGAGACCAAGCTCACCGCATCTGGATGGGAATTGGCAGCCGGCGCAATGCAATACAGGTTGTCCTCAAACAGATCGGCCTCGGCTGCCTCTGGCCCTGACCCGGCTGAAGTAACCAGGGGATTACCACCCACAAAGCTGACAGTGTCGGGCAGCAGTTCCTCTGCCCAGCCAATCACCGGCTGCTTCAGACTGGCCGTGTCGGTTATGACGCAGCCCTCCTTGAGGTAGGGCGCGATCGCCTTGAGTGTATCCTCGATGCCGGTGATGGGGATGGCCAGGAGGATCAAGTCCGCGTTTTCGCAGGCGTTGATCAGGTTCCAGTCGGTCTTGTCGATTGCCTTCAACTTGCGGGCTTTTCCAGCGTTGTTTGAGTCCTTGTCGTGTCCCACCACCAGGAGAGCCTGCGTATTTCGGTGCAGTGCCAGCCCGATGGAGGTGCCGATGCAGCCGGTGCCCACAATGGTGATCTGCACTTGCTCTGTCAATGTTGGCTCCTTATTCTATATCCGATTCCTCTGAAACAGCAGGGATTTTGCCGGTTTCCGTTCTGGCCGGCGGGCCACCTGCCCGTCCTGGCTCCGCCACGCGGGCCAGGGTGCCTGCGTCAGGTGCAGGCAGAGCGGGTGGCGGTGGGAACATGCTTTATGCAGCAGAGTCATATCAGTAAACCAAACAGAAAGTTGGTGGGGCCGATGACCAATCTGGTGAACAGATTGCCTCCCAAAAACACCAGGAGCAACAGGATAAGCGGCCCGGCCGGTGCCAGTTTCCTGAGGGATTCGGAGGCAGGATAGGGCAGCAGGCCCACCAACACGTTGAAGCCATCCAGCGGGGCAATGGGCAGGAGGTTGAAGACGAACAGCACAGTGTTCAACCAGATGAACGTGAGGAGGAGCTCTTGCGGATTGGGGATGAGGCTGGACGTGAAAATGGGCTCGCCCATCCCCATCCGGTAGGGCACAGCGGCGATGGCAGCCAGAATGAGATTGGAAAGTGGCCCAGCGACCGCGACCATCGCCATACCCGTCTTGGGGCCGTGGCGCAGGTTGTGGGGGTTCACGGGGACCGGCTTGGCCCAGCCGAAACCGACCGCCAGCACCATAATGGTTCCCAGCACGTCCAGATGGGTGCGCGGGTCCAGTGTCAGTCTGCCTTGATCCCTGGCGGTTGGGTCCCCCAGCTGGTAGGCCGTCCAGGCGTGGGCGCACTCGTGCACCGAGAAGGCGATCACCAGCACAATCGCTAAGGCGATGGTCTGAGACAGGGGACGTCCCCGCAGGGACTGCTGAACAAAGCCGATGAGAAAGAAAGCGATCAGCGGGCTCAGATCCATCATCCCGATCCGACTGAACCGTGACAGGGGCCGCAGTATCGGGTCAGTGATCTGATGCAGGACGCGAATGAGGGGATTGGATGGGTCAACCCGGATGCCGGCTACCGGTAGCCAGGACAGCAAGACGCGGGCAAGGATGATCCATTTCAAGACTTCCAGAATGTAGAAGAGTGGCTGGACTATGAATTCCATTGATACTGTCTCCATATGGGCCGTCTGATCAGTTCTCTACCGTGCAGTCTACGGATGCGGTCACACCCCTGTGCCGGGGGGGCGTCATCTGCACTTGGCAGTTCAATGGTGATCGTGCAGCAGGTCACATCCCTGACGGTGATGACGGCAGCTTGCGAATGTATGTGGCAAGAGTTGCCCGAATCGTATCTCGCACGTGGCGTATGTATGTCCTGGTCCCTCTCGAAGTGTCCTATGCAGGGCACTGCTCCAATAGAGCAACCATCTCACTCAAGATCATGGCGGTAGCGCCCCAGACCACCCAACCGTGGAAGCTGAAGAACGGAACCCGGCGG
>JAUVRU010000506.1 GCA_030597485.1 Anaerolineae bacterium | reverse complement strand
CCCCAGTTCCGGCCCGATGGCAACCTGCTGGCAGCCAACGGCGACACGGAAAACTATGAGCACCTGGTTACCATGAACCCCAGCGGCCAGGGAAAGACCGAAGTCAGCAGCCACAGCGAAGATAGCTTCCCCACCTGGCGTTCAGATGGGGGCACCCTCGCTTTCTCCTCCTCCTCTTGGGGGGACGGCAGGACACGGCTGGGTACAGTCAAAGACATGACCACCAAGTTCACAGACTGGATCCCCGCCGGCTCCGCTCAGGTGGAAGGTCACTATCCCTTCTGGATGGCGGACGGGCGATTGGTCTACCAAGGGTGCGACAGCCTGGGTAGTGGGGGGGACTGTGGTCTCTACTGGATATGCGCCGGGTGTGGGGCCTACCACTTGATCACCAATCACAACAGCGACACTGCCCCCGCCGGACATGGCTCGAACATCGCCTTCATGTCGGCTCGCGACGGAAACTGGGAAGTCTACCGCAAGGGCATTGACGGTGGGGCTCTGCTGCGGCTGACCAACAACGGCGCCAGCGACGGCCTGCCTACCTGGTCGCCCGACGGCAAGTCCATCGCCTTTGTGTCGAACCGGGGCGGGCCATGGGCCATCTGGGTGATGAACGCCAACGGCAGCAACCAGCGAAAGCTGTTCGACCTGGGCGGCGGGTATGGTAGCGGCACGAACGCCTTTGAGATGGAACGGATCTCCTGGGCACCCTAGTGGCGGACACAGGTAATCGGGTCTGCTCCAGTCTTTGGTGGACTCGGCCGTTCGTGGGTTTTGATCCTCACCGGGGAGGATGTCCAGCAGGGCCGCTTTCCGGTATCTGGTCGTCGAGTGGCGAACACATGCCGCGCGTGGTTCAGCATGATAGTTACGAATCGCAAGCCCATGACCAGCGATAGCTCGGCACCGGATGGCAAAGCGGCAAGCCACCACACCGGGCCGGGAACCTCAGGCCTGCGAGCTCTGGCAGCGCTGGCCCTGCTGGTTGGATTCGTAGCCGTGATCACGGCCGCGGGAATGCCTTCCAGCGCGCCGCCCGAGCCGATGGGCACACCTACCTTCACGCCAACCCCAACGGCAACCAGTACCCCGACAGCTACTGCGACCGCGACGCCGACCACAACTCCCACAGCCACGCCGACGACCACGCCATCGGCTACGCCGACATCGCTTCCGACTGAAACACCGACGTCAACGCCGACGATCGGTACACCGACACCCGGGCCAGCCTCGGACCATTTCTGGCTGCTGCCCCCCATCGGCGTCGACAGCGAGGGAGACCGCCGGCCTGGAGGCTATTTTCCCTACGGAGCAACAGGCAGTGGGCGCTATCACCTGCACCACGGTGTGGATTATGCCAACACGGCTGGCACGCTGGTCCTGGCCGCGGCGCCGGGAACCGTCATCGTCGCTGGGAACGACCTGGAGACGGTCTACGGGGTCAAGCCCGACTTTTACGGCAACCTGGTGGTTCAAGAGCTGGACCAGCAGTTTCAGGACCAGCCGGTCTTTGTGCTGTACGGCCATTTGTCGGAGCTGGCTGTAGAGGTGGGACAGCATCTGGAGCCAGGAGACCCGCTGGGCCTCGTGGGGATGACAGGTGTTGCTATCGGCAGCCACCTGCACCTGGAAGTGCGCCTGGGCGCCAACGACTATGACAGCACGCGCAACCCTGTGCTCTGGCTATTGCCCGAGGAAGGCCAGGGGGCCATCGCCGGACTGGTGGTGGACTCACAGGGGCGGCCGGTCCCAGAGACGCCAGTGTCCTTCTTCCGGGCGGAGGAACCCAGCAAGTGGTGGCGGCAGATCCAGACCTATGCCAACCAGGAGGTGCACGGCGACGATGCTCTGGGGGAGAACTTTGCCCTGGGCTACGTGCCTGCTGGCGACTATCTGGCCAAGGCGGAGATCGACGGCAAAGCCTACGTCCGGCCGGTTACTGTCAAAGCTGGCAAGGTGGGTTTTGTGTTGATCGCACCAGACGGGTAAGGCCGTTCGGGAAAAGGAGTGTTCGTATGAGGGGATTCGTCTTAGTGGGCGCAATACTGCTCCTGGCAGCGGTTGCGAGCCTGACGGGCTGCGGCAACCAGCCGGGCACGATAGCCGGGCAAGTCACCGACGCCCTGAGCGGCGGCGCGGTTCCGCGGGCAAGGGTCGTCCTGAGTGGGCTTGAACGGGTAGAGGGCGAGGGTCAACTCCAGGTCTTCAAGAAAAGCAGCGCGCTCCAGGACGGACACACTGACGAGGCAGGGCAGTTCTCCTTCACCGTTGAGCCGGATAGTTATCAGGTGGAGGTGTGGTTTGAGGATAACCGGCTGGAAAGCCGCTTGGTCGAAGTCAGACCAGGCCGCACAACCACAGTGGAATTCCGGGTGACCCTTCCGTGAACGGGAGCTTGGTCTGCGCGGCCAGCCTTGCGAAGATTGTCGACTCAGGCGCGTGCAGACCATCAAGCGTTGAGGGGGACCCAGCTTCTGGAGAAGAGTGCGAACCTCCGCAAGGCTGATCACCCAAACACCAGAAAGACCCATAGGAGGAAGAAATGGCAGAGCTAGTCGTACTCGCTTTTGACAACGAAGAGGGCGCACCTCAGGTGCGCGACGTGCTGCTGGACTACCAGAAGCGCCGCATGCTGCAACTTGCAGACGCCGCCGTGGTTGTCCGTCGCCAGGACGGCAAAGTGAAGGTCAAGCAGTTACACAGTCTCGTCGGCACCGGTGCGTTCGGTGGGGCCTTCTGGGGCTTGCTCATCGGCCTTATCTTTGCCGTGCCCTGGCTGGGCTTGGCGCTGGGCGCTGCGGCTGGGGGCACTGTGGGTGCACTGACCGACT
>JAUVRU010000369.1 GCA_030597485.1 Anaerolineae bacterium | reverse complement strand
TGTGCAGACAGCCAGACATCCTGATGCCCTTGAGTGGTCTGCCCTTCTCGAACCGTTCGGTGATAGTCTGCAAAACTGGCATCTCCCTGGCAGCCCACTCGATTCGGTTTCGTCCTTGATCAGCCAGGGACATGTCCTTCACATCATATTCTTTACTGCTCATTGCTGCTCCTTATCTGAATGTTCTACTCTACAGCTTCCTTTATCACGTCGCAAGACTTCCAACGCTGAGCTGTCTCCAAAACACTCATCGTAGCGCTGAATGAAGCCGTCTACCGTAAAATGATGCCGTTGTGTGCCGTGCTCTTCCAGGGCGTAGGTAGCCGCCAGACTGCCCATACGCCCCGCCGTCTCCCATGGTAAACCATAACACATGCCTGTGATCAACCCGGCCCGATAGGCATCGCCCACTCCCGTCGGGTCAGCCAATCGACGAGGTGGCACACTGGGAATGGCGTGTGTCTCCCTCCCCGTCTTGATCGTCGACCCCTGTTCCCCACAGGTGATGACCAGCACCTCAACCATTCCCTTGATACCAGATTCGCCCAGTCCGGTCTGCTTTCTAATCATGCCGAACTCGTAGTCGTTGACAATCAAGACCTTGGCTCCTCGAATCCCATCAGCCAGCTGCTCGGAAGTGAGCCTGGGGATCTGCTGGCTGGGATCATATATGTAGGGGATGTCCATTCCCTGACACTCGCGCGCATATTTGACCATAGCTTCTGGGTCGTTGGGTGAGATGATGGCAATCTCAATCGACTCGGGACTGTGGTCCTCGAACGAGAGCTGGCTGGCCTTGGACATCGCACCCGTGTAGAAACTGGCGATCTGGTTGTTATCCAGATCAGTGCTCACGAAGAAGGAGGCGGTGAACTCATCAGGCACATGCAAGACCCCGGAGGTGTCCACCCCTTGTTCGCGCAACCGGGCAACGTATTCTGACCCATCCTGTCCCACCGTGGCCATCAGCAGAGGCCGCTGGCCCAGCAATGCCAGATTATGGGCAATGTTGCCGCCACACCCCCCGCTTTCACGCCGCATCGAGTCGACCAGGAAACTCACCGATAGGATCTCGATCTGATCAGGCAATATGTGGTCGGCAAAACGCCCGGGGAATGACATGATATAGTCATAAGCCATGGAACCCGTAACTACGATCGTCACCCAACTTCCTCCACCAGGAATCCATCTACCAGCCAGGGATCTCGTCCGGCTCCACCCCAGATTCTTGCCAGACGTGCCCGACAGGCCCACCTATCCTGACACCGCCCCGGGGGCCGGCCGAACCAGCGACTGGGCAGAACAGCACACGCCACACTCACCCGCCACCCAGGTCGCAGCCAAAGAATCCAGGACGCGGCCCCCGCTCCCATACACAAAACACAAACACCGCCTACCGCCAATCCGTACGCCCACCGCTACAGTGTTGCCTCCAAAAGCGTTCCGGACACAGTAGGTGGTGTTTCCATCCTGTCAAGCCAGGTTGGGTGTCAAGGACAACCTCCGGTTGACGGAAGTCCCTTCACCCGGATGGGAAGAGATGGACGACTCGCCGTGTACGACTTCCGCACGCTCCTTCACGCTCAACGTGCCAAGGCTCTCACGCTCATCATAGCGTCCAGCAACCCGGTCCACGTCAAAGCCAATCCCGTCGTCACGGACAATCACGACAAGACAGTCCTCCTCAGCAAGCTTCACCTCGATATCAACGCGACCGGCCTGTGCGTGTTTCCTGCCGTTATTGATCGCCTCTTGCACCACAGAAAAAACCGCTACCTCTGCCTTGTGCGAGAGCCGGCCAAAGTCCCCTTCCACGTTCAGTGCTACATTCAGTCCTTCGCTCTTCCGCAGCCGACACCCGCAGGACTCGAGCGCCGGAATCAGTCCCCGTGTTTCCAGGAGCACCGAACGTCTCATTATACCATACGACCGAAGCAACACGCAATCATCTGGTCAGACAATGGTCATCCGGTTCAGCCACAAAGACAGCCAACGCCAGGAGAGAGAGCAGGTAGCCGAGATAGTTCTCGTTCAGGAACCGCGAGGCGTACAGGAAGGCGAACAGCAACACGACATAGCCGCTGAGCATCGAGCTCAACGAGTTGCAACGTGCCTGGCGCCACAGAAGCAGGACAAACAAGGGACCGGCCACCAACACCTCGACAATCCAGAAGGGCCAGTAGGCCAGTCGGTCTGGGACCAGACCCAGAGCAAGGACGAAATTGCTGAAACCCCACCCGCGGATCTGGTACGGAGTGTCGGCGGTGCCAGCGCTCCACCGCCACACGTCATCCATCATAGCGCCCGGATTCCACAAGAACCATGGTCCGACTACCACGATGAACACAAGCACGAGCGGCCACATCTGCCGGGCCAGCGCACTTGCCCACAAAATCGCCCTGCGCGGCCACCGCAGGCCCCCATTCCAGGTGCCGGGCTCGCCACCCAACAGGAAGAGCGCCAGGAAGGGCACCAGAAACCATGCTGTCGGCTTGCTGGCACACGCCAGACCAAAAGCTGCCAGGGACAGTAGGATCATCACCGACGGCCTCTCCCCCCGCCCCCTCTGGTTCTCTGCCCGACACAGCAGCCATATTCCCAGGACGATCCAAAACAACACGAATGAATCGTTTTGGCCAAAGATCATGTCGCTGGCCAGAATGGGATTGAGGCCCATCACCATCACAATGGACAGCTTGTTGCCCCGATTGCGTGCCAGGCTGTGCGCCAGGACCAGTGTCGCCGCAAACAGGAGCAGATAGACCCAGCGTTGGTCGAACCACCCCAAGATGAATCTGCTCGACAGGTAGAATGGGGCAGAAAAGAGAAACGTCCACGGCAGGTACGGGAAGTGATGCAGCGCAGTCCGATACTCAGTACCCCAGTCGGCCATCGGCGTATCCAGATAATCCGCCACGTAGGGATTGACCCCGGCCAACAGGTACTCGATCGTCACCTCGGTCTGAATGACGCCGCCATCGTGGGCATAGCTCGCGGGACCGCTGACATGTCGCAGTCCCGTGAATAGGACCGTCTGGCCAAAGACCAGGACCACCACGATGGCGCCCAGCAGACCCATCTTGAGCCGGTAGACTGTGGTATCCGACAGCCAATCGCGAAACGCGTCTGCTGCCAGGTAGACAAAGAACAGCCCGAACGACAGACTGGTCAGCACGAGCGTTACTGGATCGGTGGTCTGCCGATCTGCCAACAGGGCCAGCCCCGACGACGGCCAGAATCCACGAAGCAGGCGAGCCACGTCATTCTGCAGCATGTCGGTGGGGATGGCCGCCCATTCGGCCAAGGTGTCGATCCGCACCCGTGCCAGGAGCAGGACGAAAAGCAACAGAACGTCATTGGATGGTCTGCGCACTGGACGGTCTCCCCCCGCTGACCCAACACTGGCGAGACGATTGCGATTGGAGGTCCATCTGAATCGCCCCAATTCGGGACGCGCTAAGTGTATCATAGAGGCAGACAGTGGTCAACACATGTCAATCTCTTTGCTCATACCAGGCGGCTGTGCTATAATCCGCTTCGGGAAGGTGCCAGAGTGGACGATTGGGGCGGTCTCGAAAACCGCTGCGGGGCTTGCTCC
>JAUVRU010000468.1 GCA_030597485.1 Anaerolineae bacterium | reverse complement strand
CGGCCTGCCCAGTAGCTCGACTCCTGGATCACTTCTATCACGCCGGCAAACCGGGCGGACAGCCTTTCCTTGTGCTCCACCAACTGGGTACCGGACTCGATGATCCTGGCCACAGCCAAGCGATCGACCGGCAGCAGGTTGTCAGCCCGCACCCGAGAGGCCACGAACTCGGCATATCGCTGCATTGCCTCGGGGGTCCGCTCCATCCAGGAACCGAAATCCGCCCGCACCTTGAATATCTTGCGGAAGGTATCATCCAGATCGTAGAGGAGCGCGTAGGTGCTCCAGTCCCCAACCAAGATGACCTTGGCCTGGAACGGGATGCATTCCGGTTCGAGGGACGTGGTGACGGCGGTTGGCGCAACCACGTGCAACACCTCCGTCCTGATCTCCCGGTTCTTGATGGCCCGCTTGAGGGCGTCCCAGGCAAGGGGAGACTCCAACAGGTCTCGGGCTTCGATGACCAGGTAGCCGCCGTTGGCGCGGTGCAAACAGCCAGCCCGAATGTGATTGAATCTGATCGTCATCACGCCATAACGGATCTCTTGCTCGATGCGACCTACCAGGTTGAGATAGGTGGGGTTCGTCTCGTAGATGACTGGCGCCCCCTGGGAGCGGCTGTGATCGACAATGACGTTTACCTGGTAGCGACTGAGGGGGCTAGCGGGGCCAGCTGGCTGCCGGGGCGATTGGAAGGGCGGGCCATCTGGCTGGTCGCCGGCCTCCTCTTGCTCCGTTCGGGGGCGGAAGTCCGTCACGTTTTCGACGATGTCGTTGCGCACCTCTCCCAGATATTGGACAACCTGGTCGAACGCTGCATACTCCTCCAGCAAGTCGTTCATGTGGTCGCCAACTACGGAATCAGCCACCTGGCGGGACAACGCCCGCATTTTCTTCTTGGCTGCCTTTTCCATAGCACGGACCTCACGCATGGTGCGCTCCAGGGCCTGCTGCACTTCCGGCAGATCGGCTTCGAACTTGCTCCTGACCTCCTCAGGCAGCTGTCCGAACTGTTCGGGCGTCACCATCTGGTTGTCTACCATCGGCACCACCCCCAGACCGGTCGCCGCCTGCATCAGGGCAAATCCTTGCGCTTTGGCCGTGTCCCCCATCTTCTTCAGGACCTCGTTGCGCGCCTGATCCAGTTCCTGAGCCATAGTCCGCATGCGTTGGCTATAGTCCTCGCTGTCATACGCGACAGGAAACGCCTGCTGCAGGTCGCGGATGAATTCGGCCATATCGTCCCTCAACTGGATGCCGCGACCGGCAGGCAGGTGGATGTTGACAGGACGTCTCGGGTCGGCGAAGTTGTTCACGTAACACCAGTCGTCGGGCACTGGCTCTTCTCTGGCTTTACGCTCCAGAAACCTCTGTATGGTGGTGCTCCTGCCGCTGCCGGACAGGCCCGTCACGTAGATGTTGAACCCATAGCCGGGCATCTGAACCCCGAAGTCGATGGCCCGTATCGCTCGCTCCTGGCCGATAATAGACTCCAGATCGGGCAGATCATCGGTGGTGTCAAACTGGAACTGATCGGGATCACAGACAAATGACATCTCGTCAGGGGTCAGTTCCCGTGCCTTGTCCGTCATTCAGGGTCTCCTTCCAATTCTGCCAGCAGTTTTCGGAAGGTGGCTGGCTCGTCCTCAAAGATGTAGGTCACCGGCGTGACGACCACGCCGCTGCCGCCGATCGCTCGTAGCTGCTCCACTGCCTGTACCAGCCGCTCCTGACGCACGATGATGCTGATGGCGTGCCAACCCCGGTCGACCGGGTCGCGCAGATATATTGGGGATATTGTAGGTCCCTGCAAACCGGCCAGATCAGGCTGTGAGAGAACCTTCTGGGCTACCGCTTCCGGCGATTTGCCCTGGATGTTGGCGATGATGGCGTGAAAACTGGCAGCCCGCAGATGGGCTTCAAAGAACTCCAACAACTGCTTGGCCACCTTCAGCACCGCCGGCCGCGCCTTGAGCGCCTGGCGATTGCCGATGAGACAGGCTTCAGAGGTCAGCAGGGTACCCCCGGTCACCTGCTTCAGGTGGTTTTCCCGGAGGGTAACGCCGGTGGCCGTCAGGTCGGCGATCAGGTCCACGTATCCCATATGA
The DNA here is from genome assembly GCA_030597485.1 of Anaerolineae bacterium. Classification (GTDB taxonomy): domain Bacteria; phylum Chloroflexota; class Anaerolineae; order 4572-78; family NAK82; genus JAUVRU01. Next base: position 919 of record JAUVRU010000468.1, on the reverse strand, counting down.
GGTCCTGCTTCCAACGCGCCCTCGGCCCGGATGATCTGGTGCGGCACGATATCCTGCCCGGTGAGGAAGTGGGCGACCAGCCGCTCGTATTTGGTGCCCACCCGCAGGTGCGGACCCTGGTCGGCACGCTGGCGGGCAAGTGCAGCCAGATGGGCCACGGATGTCACATCGCCCCATTCGTCAGGGACTGCCAACACCAGCCGACAGTGACCAAAGCCCAGGGCGTCGTGCAACACAATGATGGAGCGATCTTTGTCCCCGTATTCGGCCACACTGTCATACCCGGTCACACCCAAATCTACGTCCCCGTAACAGACCTTGCGCACGATGTCTGTCGAACGCTGCAGCCACACCTCCAGCTCAGGGATAGCCGGAATCGACGCCACATATTGCCGGACGTTGCGCTTGGTCACGTGCAGGCCGCACTCATCCAGAAAGGCCAGCGTCTCTTCCTCCATACGGCCCTTGCTGGGCAGCCCCAGCCGGATCACGTCTGAGGACCGACCACGCTGGCGCCAACCCACGGTGCTACCGGAAGCCGTTTCAAGTCTGTCTGTTGTCATGCAGAAAGCCCTCGTTGCGAGCAATGGGTGTGTCCCCAATTCTGGTGGGTTTCTCAACTCGTTGAAGCCACCTCTCCGGGAGGTTGGGGACACCCAAGAGACTGGGAGATACCTCGATCTGTTGAGACAGCGAGATTGTACCTCGGATGGTCAGGCCTGTCAACGAAGGTAGAGATAGGGGCAGCGGAGTCCCCAGGCTTCCGAAGTTTGGGTGTTGGCCTGCATCCATTCTGGCAGACATAAGGCCGTGTCTGGCGGCAGAACCGGTCTGTGCGGGCAGACTTCGGAAGTCTCTGCCCCGGGGTTGTAAACAGTGCGAATTTCTGGTATCATGTGATAGTAGGCGATGTCACGTT
>JAUVRU010000429.1 GCA_030597485.1 Anaerolineae bacterium | reverse complement strand
TCAGTGCTTCAGCGTCTCCTGCACAGCTACGCCGACAAATTGGCTGGCCGCTTCCTGGTGGTGACAGAGACTCAAGTCCGCTCTGCTCGCAAGTAACCCTGGCGGTTGCGCCGGTCACCACAACCATCCCCTCCCACCCTGGCCTACACCTGGCCGAGGCGGTCAAGTTCGATGCTGAGTGCCCTGAAGGGCTGGGGACCCAACCACCAACGAGACCACGTTCCGCAACGTCGGCACCTGTGGCTGCTGCGGCTGGGACTTAGACCGCCCGCCCTGTATCAGGCAGACTGCTTCCCTCTCCTGCCATGGTTCGGCGTAGTGCTGGTGGGGATGTCCATCGGTCAGCTCCTGTATCCAGACGGCCGGCGCAGGTTTGAGCTGCCCAGCCTGGGCACATACTCGGTGCTCCAGAAGACCGCGTGGATGGGGCGTCACTCACTGACCATCTACCTGGCTCACCAGCCAATCCTTTTCGCTGCCCTCACGCTGGTTGGGACCCTGCAATAGGGTGAGCCACAGCGCGCTCGCATCCGGTAAGTCAGCCTCGCACCTGGACTGGACTTCGTCCAAAGTTGAATAACTCTACTCCGTCAGTCGCAAACGGACAAAGTCCAGCTCATACTCGCAACAAAGGCGATGCTGTCACCTGATCATGTTGAGGACACAGATAGCACTGAGTCAGGAAGGACGACAGACAAGGAGGACAATCATGAGCCATCTGTTAGTTATGGTATTGGATAACCCCACTTTGCTGGCCCGGGTGCTGGAGACCTGGACGGCCGCCGGTGTGCGCGCCCTCACGGTGCTGGACAGCACCGGCGTGCAACGGCTGCTCCAATGGGCCGGCCACGACGCCGGGTCGACCTTCCTGGGCTTTCGCCGTTTGTCGCGCACCGAACAGCATAGACAGTATACGTTGTTCTCGGTCGCAGACGCAGAGACCATCCGACGCGTCGTGGCGGCCACCGAGGCGGTCGTGGGCGACCTGAACGCACCCGACACCGGCATCCTGTTCACCTTGCCGGTGGGAGAGGTGTGGGGGCTGAACAAGTTCTACCCGCCATCCCCAGAGGCGCAGGAGACGGCGTGATGGCCTGGATACAGTTTGCCCTAGGCGCGGCGGTCATTGTTTTCGCAGCTTTCAAGATGACACAATACGCAAACGCCATCGCTGTGCGCACCCGGCTGGGGGGCATGTTCATCGGCACGCTCCTGCTTGCGGCCGGCACCTCGGCGCCCGAGCTCATCACCAACGCCAGTTCCGTCCGGCTGGGGATGCCCAACCTGGCCGCCGGCGACCTCTTTGGCAGCAGTATGTTCAACATGCTCATCCTGGCTTTGCTGGACATCGCGTGCTTTCGGACGCGGCTATTGCGCCGGGTGACCGTCAGCCACGCCCTGACCGCATCCCTGGCCACTCTGATGACCGGCATGGCCGTGCTCTTTGTGCTGGCGCGCATCCCCTGGCGCATCGGCTGGCTGGGCGCGGACAGCCTGAGCCTGATCCTGGTCTACGGGGGCGGAATGTGGATCATCCAGCAGAAAAGCCGCCGCAGCGGCGCCCCGGTGGGGGTCGAGTTGGACGTGCCCGGCGTCGGGCTGACTCATGCCATCATCGGTTTTGTGGTCAGCATGGGTGTGCTGGTGATCGCCTCGCCCTGGCTGGTGCGGGCGGCCAAAGAGATCGCCCTCATCACCGGCCTGGGCACAGGGCTGGTGGGCTTAACCCTCTTTGCCTTTGTCACCTCGCTGCCGGAGGTGGTCGCAGTCCTGGTAGCCGTCCGTCTGGGCGCTTTCGACATGGCGGTCGGCAACCTCTTTGGCAGCAACGTCTTTAACATGATGGCCATGGGCATCACCGATGGTTTCTACGCCCAGGGACTCCTGTTCAGCGATATAAACGCCAACTTTGCCCTGGCCGGACTGGTGGCCCTGTTACTGGTCAACCTGGGGCTCATCGGCAACCTGGCCCGTCTGGAGCGGCGGTTGTGGGTCGTGGGAGTGGACGCGCTGCTGATTATCCTCACCTTCATCGGGGGGCTGTTCCTGCTCTACCACGCTGGGGTGGGGATGTAACACAATCTCTAGCAGTTTCGGGTTTGGACAAAAGCCCCGACCCACGATCGGGCGGTTGATATCTGTCTGAATGCGAGCAGGTGAGAGAATGGACACAAACCTCAACAGCCCCGCGAAAGAAAAAGGCGGACCCTAAGGCCCACCTTCAACGACCCGGCGTGCGGTGTGAACTCACGCAGCAGCGTGTTTTCCAACCACCCGGGCCATCGCCTCGAATTCCGGCGCCAGGGCCGGGTAAAGCGCCTGGTAGCGCGGATAGTAGTCGGCGTAGACAGAGGCAGCTGGTCCTGGTGTGATGCAACCTGTCTCCCGAACCGCTGCATCGCAGGCCGTGGCAACATCGTCATAGACCCCCGCGCCCACGCCGGCAAGCAGCGCCGCACCATACGCCGCCCCTTCGGTGACATTGACGGTCACAATCTCATTGTCGAACACATCCGCCAGCATCTGCCGCCACAGCAGGCTGCGTGCTCCGCCGCCCAACGCACGCACCTGCTCGATAGAGAGTCCCAGGTCACGCATCAACTCCAGCGAGTCCCGCAGCGCGTAGGTAACGCCCTCCAGCACAGACCGCGTCATATGGGCTTTGCCATGACGCAGCGTGAGACCAAAGAAGACACCACGTGCGTTTGGATCGGGGTAGGGGGTCCGCTCCCCGGTGAGATACGGCAGGAAAAGCAGCCCCTCGCAGCCAGCGGGCACCTCGGCCGCCGCTTCGGTCAACAGGTCATAGGGATCGCGGCCAGCCTCAGCAGATTGAGCCTGCTCCATGTCGCCCAGCGTGTCCCGATACCAGCGGAAGCTGCCAGCCGCCGAAAGCACAACCCCCATCAAATGCCACTTGCCCGGCACCGCGTGGCAGAAGGCATGCAGCTTCCCCTCCGGTTCCACCCGGTAAGTGTCCGAGGTGGCGAAGACCACGCCGGATGTCCCCAGGCTGACCGAGACGACTCCCTCATTGATGATGCCTGTACCGACATTCGCAGCCGCATTGTCGCCACCGCCAGCAGCCACCGGCGTGCCCTCCGACAGGCCAGCTTCCGCTGCTGCCTCGGCACTGACCCGTGCACTGGCCACCGGCGACTCGGTCACCTCCGGCAACCACTGGCGGGGCACCTCCACCGCTTTCAGCATGTCCTCTGACCAATTGCGTTGGCTCACATCGAAGAGCGAGGTACCAGCGGCATCCGATACGTCGCTGAAGAG
>JAUVRU010000505.1 GCA_030597485.1 Anaerolineae bacterium | reverse complement strand
CCCAGATTTGATCTGTATCCCCTCATCCCCCAATCCCAGCGAATCTGGCGCGACCTCGGCGGCAGCCTGAGCAGTCACAGGGAATCAGAGGAATCAGCGGAAGACCAGCGTTATCTGCGTTCTGAAGGATGTACAAACCCCAGGTCCATTGCCAGCACGAGCACTACGACGTGGCAGATCGGCTCCGTCACGACAAGGTATACTGGGAGATCATCGGCACACGATCAAAGTGAGAATCGTGACTCAGAAGATCAAAGCAATTACATTTGCGCATCGCCGCCATGTGCAGTGCATCGCGAGGGCGCAAATGATACTGGCGCATGGAGTCGTCCATCACATTCAGATCAGATGAAGTGACACTCAAGACATAGAGGTTGGGAAACGTCCGCAATTGGGACAGACGAGGTGCCAATCGGGGATAGAACCTGGCTCACGCCCCAAACCGCTGCCAATCCAGGTCCTGGTCATACTCGTCCCAGGTGCCTTGCCCCAGCGCACCGTACAATTGCTGCGCCAAATCCCCATTTGACTGATCGGCACGTGGGTGGAGGATCGACTGGCGCAACATGTCCAGTTCGCGGGCAATGGCGTCAATCCGCTGTAGCAGTGCTTCCTGAGGTTGATCGGGCATTCGGTTTGCCATAGCGACATTCTAGCAGAATCTGAGGCTGCTGTCAACGCTCAGCAATCTGGTGGTTATCCAATTCAATAGCCAATCTGCGAATCCGATGGAATCGAGCCTTCAGGCGGTTGATGATGTGCCAGAATCCGGTCAGAACCTCGACTCCGGAGCTCGATTGACTTGAAGAGGGACTTATGGGTAATCAGCAATCGCGGGGCCTACCCCTGACGATGCTCTCGCCTCGACACTTGCCAGCTGGGCAGCGGCCACGCCCAGACCCATCACCAGCCAGAACAGCGCGACCAGGTGGATGAAGTCGATGTTGAAGAAGAAATGGTCGAAGATGCCGCCCACCAACGCCCCCACCAGGGCCGCCTGATAGGCCAGCAGGTATCCCTCCACCGCCTGCCCCCGAGGCAAACGCCGCCAGGCACGGATGGTCACCACGAAAAACGTTACCACCACCACCAGGAAGAGGAACAACCCCACCAGTCCCACCTGCTCGGCGATCAGCAGGTACAGGCTGGAAACGCCCAGATAGAGGTCAATGTCGGGTGTGCCGGTGAAGCCAACGCCCAACACCGGATAACGACTGATCAGGATGAAGGCATCCTTGTATTCCCCGAAGCGCATCTGCGTGGCCAGGTCCTGGCCCTGCAAGCCCTCGATCAGGCGAGTGACATACACCTGAGTGGGCGGCAACAGCAGTATCAGGATGGCCGCAGCCACCAACAGCAGGAGCAGTTTGCGGTAGCGCATCACTCCCACCAGCCCCAGCGCGACGGCCAGTCCGGCCATCGAGCCCCGCGAGTAGGTCAGCAGCAGGCTGAGTCCCATCAGGCCGGCCATCAGCGCCAGCCAGCGACGGGGCAGCACCGGCTGATCGGCGAACAACTGCACCACGGCCACGGCGGTGACGATGACCAGCAGCCCGCCCAACGCGTTGGGATCAATGGAGGTGGCGATGGCCCGCATTGGCTGACTGGGGTCGTCCTCCACGAATCGCAGCAGTCCGGCGCCAGCCGGGTAATTGAAGACCGCCAGTTTCGACAGAACGCTCACCGTGACGGGACCGGGCAGCACGTAGAACAACAGGCCCAGGAGACCGGTCAGGCCGCCCGCCAGAATCATGACTGCGGTGACTCGCTTCAGCAGCCGCACGCTGCGCACCTGGTTGACGGCTACGAAGAAGAGGGAGATGGCCAGCAGGGCTTCCAGAAAGCGGCGCAGCACGGTGGCGGACAGCGAGGCATGGGCCAGCCCAGCGATGAAGGTGATCACCGCCCACAGCAGAAAGGCCAAGATGGGCACTCCCAGGGCGGATGCCTCAAAGGTGCGCTCAGTCCTGGTAACCAGCCGCACCAGCCACACGCCGAACAGCGCCAGCAGCACAGCGTCGATGAAGGTGGGACGAAAGCCAATGTCCACCGGCATGGCGCCATAGGGTAGCAGGCAGATGAGCCCAACCAGAGCCAACAACCCCCACTCGGTGGAGCGGAGCATCAACACGCCGATCACCAGGCCGCCGACCGCGCCCAGCGCCAGCACTGGCCCCAGCCAGCCCAGCAGCACGCCCACCAGCAGGCCGGCCAGCACCGCCACACCGGCCGCCGTTCCCAACGCCAGCCGGGGATCGTCGGCGGTCAACCCGGTTCGCAGTCTATGAACAGCAGAGTTGTTCATTCGCATCGGTCGAACCGGTTGTTGTCCCTTCGTCCGGGGGCGCTATTGGCCCCGCACCTACCCTTTTATCACGAATGGCGCGAATGGGCGAATCTCACGCAGTTGGGACATGGAGGTCTTGGGTAGGGGTGAGGCATTCCCAAAGGGAGGGATTGGTGACCACACTACCTCCCCATGCGTCACGCCGTCACCCCACCGGGTATCTCCCCGGAATGCCTCACCCCTACATTGCCGCCGTGCGTCACGCCGTCACCCCACCGAGCATCCCCCCGGAATGCCTCGCCCCCACGTTACCGCTGCATCTCCAGCAGCACCACCATATCGTCTGGCAACGGCTGTCCAGCTGCATCAGTGGCTGGCAGGCGGGGGCCGGTGGCCAGGGCATACATGCCGGTGACCAGCCGGTATCGGCCTGGGGACAGACCCTCCGGCAGAGTCAGGCTGAACTCATCCACGACCACCTCGCCTGGTTGCCAGCGCGACGTGGGGTATTGCCCGGCCAGCGGCTGCGAATCCCGGCTGGTCACCAGCTGGTTACCCT
>JAUVRU010000534.1 GCA_030597485.1 Anaerolineae bacterium | reverse complement strand
TGGGTGACATTGTCGAGAGCGCGTGGCGGTGGCACCGCGCCCACCCAAACGGCTACGGCGATGCCAGCGGTCAGCCGTCAGCGGTCAGGCCTGATGCCGGAGGATGAAATGCGGCAGGATAGCTGAAGGTCCATGACGACTCTCTCAACCCGATTCCAGGAAGCGATGGTCTATGCAGCCCAGCTGCACGCCGGGCAGGTGCGCAAGGGCAGCGGCACCCCATACATCGCCCACCTGCTGGCGGTGACCAGCCTGGTGCTGGAACGCGGCGGCGACGAAGACGAGGCCATCGGCGCCTTGCTGCACGACGCAGCCGAAGACCAGGGGGGTGAGGCCACGTTGGCAGAGATTCGTCGCCGCTTCGGGCCGGCAGTGGCCGAGATCGTGGAAGGCTGTTCCGATACCATGGCTACCCCCAAGCCGCCGTGGCGGGCGCGCAAGGAGGCCTTCCTGGCCCGCCTGCCGCAGGCTTCGCCCTCGGCGCGCCTGGTTTCGACCGCCGACAAGCTGCACAACGCCCGCACCATCCTGGCTGACCTGCGGACGGTGGGCGATGCCGTCTGGGACCGGTTCCAGGGCGGAAAAGAAGGAACGCTGTGGTACCACCGCTCGCTGGTCGAGATCCTGCGAGCAGGTGGTTCAAACCCGTTGGCTGAGGAATTGGACCGCGTGGTCTCCGAGATCGAGCGACTGGCGCGGGGAGAGGGTGCCCGTTGAACCGCGTTTCCTTCCGGCGCCCATCTGCTGCCACCCTCGTCTGGGCCTTGATATTGGCCTACATCGTCTTCTTCTCCGCCTACAGCATACAGCGGCACGCGACCCTGAACTCATACGCGGCCGATCTCTCCTTCATTGACCAACCCATGTGGAACCCGTTGCACGGTCGCTTTCTGGAACGCACCATGGGCGACCGCCAGGTTTCCCGCGTTGCCGAGCACCTGGCACCGATTATCATCCCCATCGCTTTGGTCTTCACCTTGTGGGATGACGTGCGCGCCATCCTGGTCATCCAGACGATTGCCCTGGCGCTGGGCGCGCTGCCGGTGTACTGGATCGCGCGGCGGACGTTTGGTCCAGGATTCACCGCAGAAGGCGCGGAGAGCGCAGAGAAAAACCACTGGGGCGGTGTGGGACAGGGCGTTGCCGGTCTCCTGCCCCTTGCCTTCGTCATCGCCTACCTCATGTTTCCCGCCCTGCAGGCGGCCAACATCGCCGATTTCCACGCCGACCCCTTCATCGTGGTGCCGCTACTTTTCGCCTTCTGGTATGCCACAGAGCGCCGCTACTGGGCTATGTGGGTATGGGCACTGATAGCGATGCTGGTCAAGGAGAATCTGCCCACGCTCACGTTCATGTTGGGGCTGTATCTGGTCATTCTTCCTTCGAGGAGCAGAGGTGTTGAGACTTCCGAAGTCTTGGAGACTTCGGAAGTCTGCCGTGAGCGGAGGCACGGGGTAGCATTGATGGTGGTCAGCCTGGCTTGGTTCTACGTGGCTACTTTTCTGATCGTGGCCCCCCTGGCCCGGCAGGTCTACGGTACCGATGGCCCCGTCTACCTGGCCCACCGCTACGCCGGGCTGGGCGGGGGTGTGAACGGGTTCATCGGTGAGCTGCTGGCCATGTTGCGCCAGCCGGATCGGTTGGCCTATCTGGTTGACTTGCTGGCACCGGTGGGCTGGCTGGCGCTGCTGGCACCGGAATACCTGCTGCTGGGCTTGCCGGTGCTGGTCGCCAACTTCATCAGCGATTTTCCCGGCCAATACTCAGGCCAGCAGCACTATTCAGCGCCGCTGGTGCCGGTCTTCGTCCTGGCGGCCATATACGGGGCGCGGCGGCTGCTCGACGTGACGAGCAGGCTGTTGCCGGGGCACGAGACGGAAGGCACGGCAACGGCCCCGGGTCGCTGGTACTCAGTCGGCCGGCTGGCTGTCGTAGCGGTCACGGTGTGGCTGCTGGCGTGGAGCCTGGGCTATCACCACCTGCGCGGCTGGACGCCGCTGGCGCGCGACTTCCACTGGCCGCGACTCACCCCCCCTCACCAACTGCTGACGCGCTTCATCAGCCAGATACCGGACGAGGCCGCCGTGTCCACCACGCCCCCCCTGCACCCCCACCTGGCTCACCGCCACCAGATCTACATCTACCCCACGGTGGCGGATGCCGATTTCGTGCTGCTGGATGTCGCCGGGCGTACGGACGCGCATCCCAACGACGTGCGGTCCACCTTTGGCGATTTGCTGGCATCGGGCACGTTTCGTCTGATTGACGCCGCAGACGGGTACGCACTCCTGACCAGAGATGGCGGCGTTCACGCGGACCAGCAGGATTTGCCTGAAGCCTTCTACGACTTCGCCCGTGCCGATGGTATGCAGCCACAATACCCGGTTGCTGTTGAGTTCAGCGATTCCGCTGACGATCAGCCCATGCTGCGTCTGTTGGGCTACGACGTCATGGACGACCCAGTCTGGCGGCAGATCAGCTTGCGCCTCTACTGGCAGCCGCTGGTTACGCTGCCGGCCGGTACTCACCTGTGGCCGTTTGTCTTCAGTGATGACGGCTTCCTGATTGAGGATACATCGTTGCGTCCAATGGTTGCCCCTATCTGGTACCCACCATCGAGGTG
>JAUVRU010000009.1 GCA_030597485.1 Anaerolineae bacterium | reverse complement strand
TGCTCCAGGGATGGGTGTTGCTGGCCATCCACTTCGCCCTGGGCGGTGCCATAGCCGACCGGCCGACGTCGCGGCGGCTTGCCCTGGTCTGCTATCTGGCAGCCACGTTGACTCAGTTTGTGTCCGTCACCCTGCTGGCCCCGCTGATGCTGGGTATGGGTATGGTTGGCGGGCTCCAGGCGCGCCGCTCGCGAGAGAAGCCCTGGTTTATGAGAGGGCATGCCTGGCTGGAGGGGGTGGGATGGGTGGTCGTGCTGGTGATCGCCTTGATCCTGGGCATTTTCACCGGCATTGCGGCCTTTTTCGGCAGTTTCATGAACATGAGCTACCTGCTTGCTGGCTCAGTGAGCATCAACCCGATCCTGTTCACGATTGCCATCCTGCTGCGCCCGGCCTGGAAGACGGCCGGCTGGTGGGGTCTGGACCGCTGGGTGCTGCCAACGTTGGGCACACCGTGGAGTCCTGGGTTGATTTTCCAGGAACACGGAGGTGGTGACCGACGAATGGGTCCGCGTTCAGGCAAGGCGTGACCGCCGTGCCCCATGATTGAAGGCCCTCGAGGTCTCCGAAACCCCGAGGGCCTGGCGGTTTCTTCACCAAACCTTTAAGAGGGCTTCAAAGAACTTTTAACAAATGTGAGTATAATGTATGTTGTAGTTGAGGATTAGAAATGGTGACGCCCCTTCTGGGGGATGTCGAGTGTACAGAAGGGAGGAAGGAGTGGATAGCACGATGGGTGGTATGATGGGCGGTTTTGGATCCGGATTTGGTAGCGTTGGGGGTTTCGGCCCGATCGGGATGACCTCTAACCTGGTGCTTACTGTCGGGTTGATTCTGGGGTTGGTGTTGCTGATTGCCTGGCTAGGGCGCCGGCTGGTTCCCGGAGGACAGATGCTGGCAGTGCCCGCGCGCCCGGCAGGAGCAGAAACGGCAGGCTCGCCGAAAGATCTGTTACAGGCCCGCTATGCCCGAGGGGAGGTCACCCGCGAGCAGTACCAGCTGATGAAACAGGATCTGAGGTAGACAATGAACTCGCTGATCGCCACGGAAGAAACAGCCAAAACCCGGTCGCGATACAACCGTATCGCGCCTGTCTACGATGCAATGGAATCGCTCTACGAAGGGCGCTTCGCTCCCTGGCGGGAGCAAGTCTGGTCGCTGGTACCCAGCGGCCAGGTGCTGGAAGTAGGCGTCGGCACCGGCAAGAACTTCCCCTATCACCCGGCCAGGGTTGAGGTAACCGGGATTGACCTGAGCAACCGCATGCTGGCTCGGGCACGCCAGAAGGCCGACAAGTTGGGTCACATCATCCAGCTGCGCGAGATGGACGTTCAGCAACTTGACTTTCCTGACGACAGCTTCGACGCAGCCGTGGCCACCTTCGTCTTCTGCTCCGTGCCCGATCCAGTGCGCGGTCTGCGCGAGCTGGGCCGTGTGGTCAAACCGGACGGGCGGATCATCTTGCTGGAGCATGTGCGGATTGACCGGCTAGCTATCATCGGCAGACTGATGGACCTGCTCGATCCACTGGTGGTGCGGCTGATGGGACCACACATCAATCGCCGCACGGCCGAGACAGTGCAGCAAGCCGGGCTGGAAGTGGAGCAGGTGGAAGACCTGGCCCGCGGAGGCCTGGTGAAGCTCATCATCGCCCGGCCCTCGTCCTTGATCCCTGACTGAAACCAGGTCAAGACGGCACGGTTGCCCTCACCTGCACAATACCTCCGGGCTGGCACAGGTGAGCTCGTGCAAAAGGCTGGCTGATCAGGCGAATGTCTCCCAGTGAGACGAGTCATAGCTCGGCCAGAGCGAAATGGAGGAAACCAATATGCAAAGGCAAAGCTCCCAAATGGTTCACAATGACCGGCAACACGGTGCCGACGATGGCCGCCAACAGGCTGAAGCTCAAATCGACCATAATCATGAGCAGGCTATCAGCGCGCATGGCGATAACGACCACAGTGCCCATGGGCCCCACGTGGACCACACCGGCCACGAGCAGATGTTTCGCCAGCGGTTCTGGATCTCGCTGATACTGTCTGTCCCTGTGTTACTCTACAGCCCTGCGATCCAGAGTTGGTTGGGTTTCGCCATGCCTTCTTTCCCGGGCAGCCAGTGGGTCACTCCGTTCTTTGGCGTGATCATTTTCCTGTATGGTGGTTTGCCATTTTTGCGAATGGCCGTACCCGAGCTGCGCAATCGCCAGCCTGGCATGATGACGCTCATTTCGCTGGCCATAAGCGTTGCCTTCGTCTATAGCATAGCAGCTCTCTTCATCCTATCGGGCAGCACCTTTTTCTGGGAACTGGTCACGTTGATCGACGTCATGCTCCTTGGGCACTGGATCGAAATGCGGAGCGTGCGCCAAGCCTCCGGGGCCCTGGACGAACTGGCCAAATTGATGCCCGACATCGCCGAGCGCATCCGTCCCGATGGCGGCACCGACCAAGTGGCGGTGACTGAGCTGCACGTAGGCGATCTGTTGCTGGTGCGCCCTGGAGCCAGCATCCCGGCCGACGCTGAAGTGCAGGAAGGCGAGTCAGACGTCAATCAGGCTATGATCACTGGCGAGTCCAAGCCCGTACGAAAGCAGCCAGGAGACGAGGTGATCGCCGGTACTATCAACGGCGACGGCAGCTTGCGGGTGCGGGTGACGGCCACCGGGGATCAGACTGCCCTGGCCGGTATTATGCGCTTGGTGCAGGAAGACCAACAAAGCAAATCCCGAACCCAAGTCCTGGCCGACAAAGCGGCAGGCTGGCTCTTCTACATAGCACTAGGGACCGCCGTCTTGACCGCCATCGCCTGGACGATAGCTGTGGGCTTCAACGTGGAAGTGATTGCCCGCGTGGCGACCGTTCTGGTCATCGCTTGCCCTCACGCATTGGGTCTGGCCGTACCCCTGGTGGCCGCCATCACGACCTCGAGGGCGGCTGCCAACGGCATCCTGGTGAGGGACCGGCTGGCTCTGGAGAAAGCCCGGGAAATCGACGTGGTGATTTTCGACAAGACCGGCGCCCTCACCAAGGGGGAATTCGGGATTGTGGCCGCGACCCGTCTCGATGGTTGGGATGACCCAAGAGCCTTGGCGCTCGCCTCGGCCATCGAAGGGGACTCCGAGCACACGATTGCACGGGGCATCCGCCAGAGTGCGGAGGAGAGGGGGCTGACGCTGCCTCATGTCACTCACTTTGAGGCGCTTAAAGGTCGAGGGGTACGAGCTGAAAGTGATGGCCATACTGTCTATGTGGGAGGTCCCCGGTTGTTGGAGATGCTAGAGATTGAGCCACCGGAGCCGTTCGCCCCTTTCAAGAATGAGGCTAACGCCAAAGGTCAGAGTCTGGTGTACCTGGTGCAGGATGAGCAGGTGGTGGCTGCGTTTGCCCTGGCTGACGTCATCCGAAAAGAGAGCAAACAAGCGGTGCGGCGGCTACACGACATGGGGATTGAAGTAGCTATGCTCACCGGCGACAGCGAAGCCGTTGCCAAAGCGGTGGCGGAGGAGTTGGGCATCGACCACTACTTCGCCCAGGTACTACCAGAACACAAGGATCAGAAGGTGGCCGAGTTGCAGAAACGGGGCAAACGAGTAGCGATGGTGGGAGACGGCGTCAACGACGCCCCGGCCCTTACTCGAGCCGACGTGGGCATTGCCATCGGCAGTGGTACCGACGTGGCGGTGGAATCGGCAGGAATCATCCTGGTGCAAAGCAATCCGCTGGATGTGGTGAGGGTGGTTGGGCTTAGCCGCGCCAGCTATCGCAAGATGGTTGAAAACCTGATCTGGGCAACTGGCTACAATGTGATCGCATTGCCACTGGCTGCCGGTGTGCTGGCCCCGGTGGGCATTCTGCTATCGCCGGCCGTGGGGGCTCTGCTGATGTCCCTCAGCACGGTCATCGTGGCGGTCAACGCCCAGTTGCTGCGGCGGGTGAGGATAACAGCGTGATGGATGCCACAGGGTGTGGGCCAAACCTCTGCGGCGTGAGCGGGTTATGCACAGAGTCGCTGTGACGTGGTGGTGTTGGATGGGGTCTACCTACCACGGATCGGAGTGGGTGGATGAGTGAAGGAGTGTATGCGACCGGACGTACGCGCGATCTGGTCACTGCAATTGACCGTATGATCCTGATACTGACACGCCACTGGCTGCTGGTCGTGTATGCCTTTCTGGGGCTGTACATTGGGCTGGCGGCATTGGCCCCCCTGTTGATGGCAGTCAACGCTGGCGGCCTGGGGCAGGCCATTTATCGCTTCTACTCGTTCCAGTGCCACCAGCTGCCGCAGCGTTCCTATTATCTATTCGGTCAGATGGGGGCTATCCAGACCTATTCCCTGGACCAGGTGCTGGCCCAGGGAGGGGATCCCAACAACCTACGAGCCTTCATTGGCAACCCGGAGATGGGGTTCAAGCTGGCCATTGCCCATCGACTGACCGCAATGCACACTGCCCTCTTTCTCGGCGGTCTGTTGTGGGGACTGTTTGGGCGGCGATTGCCCCGGCTGGGCACGTTGGGCTATCTGCTGTTCGTCCTGCCGATGGCGCTTGACGGTGGCAGCCACATGGTTAGTGAGGTCACCCGGCTGGGCTTCCGAGAGAGCAATGGCTGGGCTGTATGGCTGACAGGCGGTCTGGCTGCTGCACCCTTCTACGTCGGTACAACGATTGGCACCCTCAATTGGCTGCTGCGGACCTTCACTGGGACACTCGCTGGCCTGGGGACGGCATGGTTCATCTTTCCTTACCTGGCCGAAGGATTTGGCGATATCCGCCGCCAGCTGGAAATCAGATTGCGATAACCCATCAGCCTTCAGCCGACGTGGAGGCAGGGCACAGACTACACGGCACTGATGCAGAGCCTTGCCGACTTCTTTTCAAGACAGACTAGCGCAGTTTCCAAAGATATACTGCGCGAGCAACACGATAAAAAGGAGTGGTAACCGATGACAAAATCAGGTGGTTTCCTGATTGTTTTCACCACATTGGCCATCGTTGCTCTGACGGTGACCGCGTGCTTTCCAGGCAACACCTCATCTGCGCCAGCGCGGGCTGAGGGCCTTTCACCACAAACCCAGGCGGTGCCAGTGGGGGATGGCGGCAGCTACACCGATGTTAGCGCCACTGGTCTGGCAGCGATGCTGGAGGCCAAGGACTTCGTGCTGGTAAATGTCCACATTCCCTATGAAAGGGAGATTGAAGGGACCGACCTCTTCATCCCGTTCGACAAGATTGAGCAGAACCTGGACCAACTGCCAGCTGACATGGGTTCGAGGGTAGTTCTCTATTGCCGTAGCGGGAGCATGAGCGCCATCGCGGCCCGGACGCTGGTGCAGCTGGGCTACACAGATGTGTGGAATCTGGATGGGGGGATGATCGCCTGGGAGCAGGCCGGGTATCCCCTGGTAGACGGGGGCAGGTGACCGAACGACCACTTGCTCAGGGCACCATTCGATAAAATGTCTGCCGCGGCCTTGACAGTGAGGTTACGACAGGTGTAAGATTGGTGAGTGAAGTGAGGCACGACCGGTGGCTGCATTCAAGTGTTCTGGGCACCCTGCTCACCCGCGAGGATCCTCATGTCAAGCGCAAAGATACTGGTGGTTGACGACGAACAGAGCATCATTAACCTGGTGACGGCCTACCTACGCCAGGAGGGTTATGAAGTATACACTGCCATGGACGGTCCCGCCGGTCTCAAGGCGGCTCGGTCCCTCAAACCAGACCTGGTGGTGCTGGACGTGATGTTGCCTGGCATGGATGGCATTGAGTTGCTAGCCCAGTTGCGTCGCGAGTCAGACGTGTACGTGATTATGCTCACCGCCAAATCGGAGGAGACCGACAAGATCGTGGGGCTGTCAATGGGTGCCGATGACTACCTCACCAAGCCCTTCAGCCCACGCGAGCTGGTAGCCCGGGTCAAGGCTGCCCTGCGTCGTCTCAGAGCCGGGGCTGGATCGGTTGCTGCTGCTGTTCTCCCCTTTCGCCACGTCCGCATTGATGCCGGCAGCCGGCAGGTGTGGGTGAACGACGAGCCAGTGTCACTCACGGCCGTTGAGTTTGACCTGCTCAGAACTCTGGCCGAGCACCGGGGCCTGGTGCTCAGTCGAGAACAGCTTCTGGAAAGGGTGTGGGGCTACGACTTCTACGGCGAGGAGCGGGTGGTGGACGTCCACATTGGCCACATCCGGCAGAAGTTAGGCGCTGATCACTCCATCGCAACCGTGCGGGGGGTTGGCTATCGTTTTGAAGATGAGCCGATATGAGTCTGATAAAGCGTCTGCGCCGGCACCTGGGTTGGAAGTTGTTCCTGTCCTACCTGATTGTTATCTTGGTCGGCATGGTGGTTCTCGCCTCGGCGGCTGAGTTTGTGATGCCAGGTGCCTTTGAGCGCCACCTGGCCGCGATGGCTGCGCTGATGGACAACGCCTCGCAGGAATTGGAGCAAGACCTCTTCCTCAATTTTCGTCTCGCCCTGAACGAGTCTCTAATCCTGTCAGCCTTGGCTGCCTTCCTGGTAGCGGTGGCGGTCAGCCTTTTTGTCAGCCGACGCATCGTCACCCCCGTGCGCGAGATGATGGCTACCAGCCAGCGTATTGCCGAAGGTCACTACCACGAGCGGGTCAATGTGCCCGACGAGCTTGCCTGGGACGAGATGGACGAATTGGGCCGGCTGGCCGTGAGTTTCAACCAGATGGCCGCCCAGCTGGAACGGACCGAAGCCACCCGTCGGGAGCTTATCGGCAACGTGGCCCACGAATTGCGCACACCACTGACCACTATCAAGGGCTCAATGGAGGGACTGATTGACGGTGTGCTGCCCCCTGACGCTGCCACCTTCCAACAAGTCTACCGCGAAGCGGACCGATTGCAGCGGCTGGTCACTGATTTGCAGGAACTCAGCCGGATCGAAGCCGGCGCCTTTCAGTTGAACCCACACCCCGTGCCGGTGCTTCGCCTGGTGGAAGCTGCGGTTGCACGCCTGGGCTGCCAATTTCAAGAGAAAGACGTTGAGCTGGAAACCGACGTGCCCGCTGGCCTGCCGCCGGTTCAGGTTGACGAGGACCGGATCGGCCAGGTGTTGCTGAATCTGGTGGGCAATGCTCTGCAATATACCCCCCAAGGGGGCCAGGTGCGCGTCAACGCTCGACAACACGAGAGCGAGGTGCATATCTCGGTGACGGACACCGGCATTGGCGTTGCTGCTGAACATGTGCCGTTTCTCTTCACCCGGTTCTATAGAGTGGACAAATCCCGTTCCCGTGCCGGGGGCGGCAGTGGCATTGGGCTGACGATTGCCAAACACATGGTTGAAGCCCACGGTGGCCGCATTCAGGCCGAAAGCGCTGGGCCTGGCAAGGGGAGCACTTTCACATTCACTTTGCCCATAGCCACATAAGTCATTCGCGAACCACCGCACCAACCCGGACGGACGGCGCACCTCCACAGGGCGCCGTCCGTTTTCTTTACCAAATCTTTAACGTAGCTTCAAGGAAACTTAAACCAATGCAGTCATAATGTAGATAACGATATCAGGCAGGCAGTATTTCACCTGATGGGCATCTAAATTGGGCTTTGTCCATTCGAGGAGTTTGCATCCCCAGATGCAAATGTGGCCACGAGATACGGCATCTGGGGATGCCTTGCTCCACAAGATATAGTGGCATTGGTGAAATGGACAAAGTCCAGCTAAAGTGAACAAACGAGAGGAGTGACAACTATGATGGGCGGTATGATGGGAGGCTTTGGCTCCGGATTTGGGGGCTTTGGTGGTTTCGGCCTGATTGGAATGATCCTGAACCTGGTGATCGGGGTCGGGCTGATTGTGGGACTGGTGGTGCTGATCCTCTGGCTGTGGCGTCAGCTGAATCCGGGCGGACAGACTTGGGTGGCGGTCCAGCATGGGGTGAAAACAGCAAACTCATCAAAAGAGATTCGGCGGGCGCGTTATGCGGGCGGCGAAATCGATCGCGAGCAGTACCTGCTGATGTTGACCGACTTAGGCTGAGTGCAGCCAGGAAACTGATGAAGAGCAGCTACGCTGCTTTCATCGGAGGGCATCACTCAAGGCCACGCCATTTGTCTGTACCAGGAGGATGTTGAGAACATGATGATGGGCATGGGCTTCGGGCTATTTGGTTTGTTATTAATGCTCCTTGCCTGGGGACTGCTGATCGCTCTGGCCGTCTGGCTGATCAGTGCCCTCTTTCCGCGCACTGATAAAGAGTCAACATCTTCCCTCCATGAGAGCCTGAGCGCCAGAGAGATACTGGAGAGGCGCTATGCCCGGGGAGAGATCAACCGCGAGCAGTATGAGCTGATGAAACAGGACTTGGCGTAGGCGTCGTGTCTTGGGCTTTCATCCATTTTCCTGACCGAATCTTCTAGATATCGTCATTGAAACTTCAATGAGGGCAGTTATCCTGTGCCCAGGCCTACAAGGGGTCATCGGCTGCCGCCAACCCATGGGGGCGCAGTGGTCTCTGCTCCGGGTTTTTGTAGACTGCGACCAGACTTCTGGAGCATCGTCAGGAATAGTGGAGGAAGGTTATGTTTGCTTCAGCATTGATCACGCTGCGAGAGGGCCTGGAAGCTGCCCTCATCGTAGGCGTTATCCTGGCGTATCTCAAGGTGATAGACCGTGTGGAACTGGGGAGGTCTTTGTGGGGCGGCGTCGCGGCCGCCTTGTTTGCCAGCGTTGCCGTGGCTGGCGGGTTGCAGCTGCTCAGCATGGAATTCGAGGGGCAGATCGAGCAGATTTTCGAAGGGACTACCATGTTCCTGGCCGTGGCTGTCCTGACCTACATGATTTTCTGGATGCGCTATCAAGGCCGCTACCTGCGGCAAACGCTAGAGCACAGGGTGCAAACCACGGTCAGAGGTGAACGTGGAGGGGCATTAGCCGGCCTGGCCTTTTTTGCTGTGTTCCGGGAAGGCGTGGAGACAGTTCTCTTTCTCAGTGCGGTGGGCTTTGCCAGTGACCGTGGGGGGATTCTGTGGGGAGCGCTGCTGGGACTGGCCCTCGCTGTCGGGCTGGGATGGCTGATCTTCAATGCGGTAGCGAAGGTCCCTGTCCAGCGCTTCTTCGAGGTGACCAGTCTGCTGCTTCTCGTGTTCGCTGCCGGCCTGATGGCTCACGCTGTTCACGAGTTTCAAGAAGCGGGGTTGTTCCCCACCCTGATCGCGCCCATGTGGGACACCAACTCAATCCTGCCTGAGGAATCGCTTGTTGGATCTTTCCTGAAGGTGCTTCTTGGATACAATGGCGACCCGTCGTTGCTGGAGGTACTCAGTTACCTGGGCTACTGGGTTGCCGTGCTGGGAGGAGTGCAATGGTACCTGAGACGGGCGGCGCCCCGACTGGCGGTGAGAAGTTGAACCAGACGCTTCGCAACCTCATCGTCCAGTCCTATGATCTTATTCTGAAGAGGTGAACTGGAGATGCATGAAGGAGATTCTCAACTTAGTGAGGGGCGATGGGCTTATCTGTTGATAGGCCTGGCGATCGGGGCGATCATGGGCGGCCTGGCTGGCGTCTTTGTTGGCCGTCCCTGGCTGGCCTCGACGGTCGTTCAATCTGCAACGGTGACCACTGCTGCTGCGCCCACTACGGCGCATGGAGAACAAGGTGATGCGGAGACCACTTCGACCCCGGTCACGATGGACTTGGTGGAATCCGGCCCCCGCCATTTCCAGGGGGCGCCGGACGCCCCTGTCACCATCGTGGAGTATGGTGACTTCTTGTGACTATTCTGTGGGCGATTCGCCGCTGGCGCGTTGCGCCAGATCCGGGAACAGTACGTGCAGACAGGCAAGGTGCGGTTCGGCTACAGACATTTGGCTTTCCTTGGCCCGGGGTCGCAGTGGTCAGC
This sequence comes from Anaerolineae bacterium, assembly GCA_030597485.1. Taxonomy (GTDB): domain Bacteria; phylum Chloroflexota; class Anaerolineae; order 4572-78; family NAK82; genus JAUVRU01. The sequence continues at coordinate 7,089 of JAUVRU010000009.1, read as the reverse complement.
CCAGGCGTCGGAGTGCGCTGCCGAGCAGGGCAAGTTCTGGGAGTATCACGACTATCTTCTTGCCAATCTGGTGAGCGAGGACCGAGTGGCATTCGATAAGAACAACCTCAAGAAATTCGCCATAGATCTGGGCTTGGAACAAGCTGCCTTCGCCGAGTGCCTGGAATCGGAAAGGTACGCATCCACTGTTGAGGAAGATATGGCGGCAGCTCGATCTTCAGGACTTACCGGGACACCGTCCTTCCTGATCAACGGTCAGCCGATCGTAGGCGCGCAACCTTTCGAGGCGTTCCAGCAGATCATCGAGCAGCAACTGGCGCAGTGAGCAGAGGCTGTCATCCGACCTGTTCTTGGTAGCGGGAACTCGGGCTGTTGCCACTTGTTCCCTCCCGGGAGCGTTGTGCCGCTACTGGTTGGAACAGAAAAAAGCGGGTATGGCCCGGTCAACAGATCGTCGTGCCACAAGAAGGAGGCCCCAGCCAGTCGGCTGGGGCCTTATCTACTCTAATGTTTCACAACCAGGAGTAGCAGAGCCGGAACACGTAGTGTGTCGTTGCCCTACTCTGAGGTCGGCTCGTAGGGCATGCTCCCATTCGCCATGAACTCGTAGTCGACGCCCGCTACTACATCATGCCCAAGCTCGGGATGCGGGCCGCCATCTAACGTAAAGCTGGTCCTGGCAATGTGCTTCAGCCACACGACTTTGTCGGGGAGCAACGTTCCATCCGCGACGCTGACCAACTCGTGATAGTGCATATATCCGTGAGCGGCATACCAGTTGGCCTTCTCTGGGGACCAGGTGTCGATGATCGCGTGGACAATGTAGAGCAGTTCCCCATCTTCAGCATCGGACGACCACCACTGCGGGTTCTCGTCAAAGAACGGACCGGTGTTGTAGTGCCTCCCCTGCAGCTGGTTGGGGCCGGTCAGCATCCATTCGTGTCCCGGAATGTCGATTGCCCCGTCGGGCCCATCCGGTGCTCCGTCCATGTAGTAGTCCACGCCGCCAACCGGTATCACGATCCCGTGAACGTAACCCCCAGCGCTCACAGGCACAACAGTCATTACCAGAATGGCCACAACCGCTGCCAATGCCAGCAAATGCTTTTTCGAACTGAGTTTGATAGTCATGGTCTTTGTCTCCTTGTTCTGTCTAGGGTAGATTGATTCTTAGTTACTGTCAGCCCAACGTGTTTCGGTCTTACTGCCCTGACGCAGCCAGGCTACAATGTCTTACCTGGTGACACCTCCCCTGCTGATGTGACGCCTTGACACCGCTGACCGGATCTGCGGGAAGATGCATCGACTTGCCGGCCTCTTGGCTCGGTTCTACTTGCTGGAATGCTGATCTTTATCGAATCTTTATAGTGGCTTCAAAGAAACTTCAATCAGGGTGGGTACAATGCATGTTGAGAACTGAAGAAAATGATGCGCCCTTCGGCAAGCGTCCGAAGGGGCAAGAATAGAAGAAAGGAAGGTAATCACGGATCGTATGGGGAGGCAACCTGCAGTGTCAAGAAGAATTCTGTTTCTGGGTGTGCTGAGTGCCGGGGTGATCCTGGCAGGCGCACTGATCGTGGGTGTTGCGACGTTACCGGTGTTGGCTCAAGGCCCGATGGGTGGTTGGGGTGGACCCGGTGGAACGATGAGTGGCTGGGTTGGTCCCGGCGGGATGATGGGGCACTGGGGAGGACCTGGTGGAATGATGGGTGGTTATGGTTACGGCCAGGCCTACAGCGGCACGGTTCCCTATTGCTCCGACATGATGGACCGGGATTGCGCTGGATGTCCTATGGGCGGCTACTGGGAGAACCCGATCACTGACAGTGAGCCATTGACTATGGAGCAGGCTGCTCAAGCAGTCGAGGACTACCTGGCCTCTACCGGCAACGACGGCCTGCACTTGGCTGAGGTGATGGAGTTCAGCGGCAATTTCTACGCCGAGATTCGTGAAGAGAGCACCGGCATCGGCGCGTTCGAGCTGCTGGTGAACCGCTACACCGGCGCTGTCTACCCGGAGCCGGGACCTAACATGATGTGGAACACCGAGTACGGTCATATGAACGATATGGGAATGATGGGACAGTGGGGCGCTGGTGCTGGAGAAATGTCGATCACCTCGCAGCAAGCGGTCAATCTGGCCCAGGAATACCTGGACCAGATCGCGCCTGGCCTCACGGTTGGCGAGGCGGAGCCGTTCTACGGCTATTACACGCTGCACACTGAGAAAGATGGGGAAATCACCGGGATGCTCAGCGTGAACGGCTACAGCGGTGCAGTATGGTACCACAACTGGCATGGCGATTTCATCGGCATGACCGGCGATGAGCACGAGTGAAGCATAAGGAACGGTGTTGACGACATCGCTGTGAGACCAACTGCGTTGCCCCAGGAGCGAGTCAATCTCCTGGGGCATGCAGACAAAATCGCCGGGACGACCGCACAATAGGCTTCGCTGGCACTGCCGCTTCCGCTGTCGCCAACCGGTACCAGCCGACCGACACATATACCTACCCTTGTTGCAGCCTGTGGTTGAAAACCTGATCCGCATAATCTTGAACGGACTTGGAGGTTTAGAACTATGACAGAATCTCGGAAAAACAGATCGTTTTCTCGCAGGAGACAGAATCGGAAAACGACAGATGGTAGGCCCTCGTGGCCGATATTGCTGGCGGCAATCTTGGGTGTGCTGCTCATCGCTGGCGGGGTCTGGTGGGGAGTGGACCGTGGTGCTGCGCCACCCACAGACTTTGTTCCTCAAGTCGAGGGCCCGCGCCTGGCTGTGGACCGGACTGACATTGACCTGGGGGTACAACCGCTCGACCGATACGTCTCCGCCACCTTCCAGGTGAAGAACGTTGGTGACCCGACTCTGCGAATCCAGGAGGAACCGTACGTTGAATTGGTGGAGGGGTGTTGACCGCCTCAAGCTGCCGTCGGTTCGATGGCGATTGCTCCAGGCAAGGCGACAACTGTGTCTCTGCGATTCACAATGCCCGAAGGAATGGGAGGGCCACACCAGTTTGACATACATCTGCGCACCAACGACCCGGTTGAACCAGAGAAGCTGCTGGTGGTGAAATCAGATTGGAGATAACATCATCAAGGAGGAGTTCCTGCCGATGCGTCGCAATGCTGGTGTGTTTCTGCTCATAGTAGCCCTTGCCCTCATTCTATCGGCTTGTGGCAACGCCACCTCTCCCTCAAGCCCTTCTGGCGGAGGTGAGCTAAAACTGGCCCCCGAGTCGGTCCTTCCCGACCACATTCGCAACAACGCACCGCCTCAGGTCAAAGAGGCCTACCGCTTCGCCGTCGCCAACCCCGATGTGTTAAGACAGTATCCCTGTTATTGCGGATGTGGCTCGGTGCAACACGGGAGTAACCTTGACTGCTACATCAAGGAGGCGCAGGCCAGCGGTGCTGTCGTCTTTGACGACCATGCCTTTGGTTGAAGCATCTGTGTGGACATCACGCGTGACGTGATGCGGTTGATGACTGAAGGGCAAAGCGCCAGCGAGATTCGAACCTATATCGACGCGACGTACAGCAAGTACGGCCCACCGACGGATACTGAGCCAGTAGAGTAGCACTATGCGGAAACGCCTGTTGACATTGCTGCCGCCTGCTTTGGTGGCCCTGGGAGTGTTGTTTGTACCGTTGGATATGTTCGCTGCCACACCGGTCACCCGTCAATTCACGGTGCAGGCAAGCCAGTTCGCCTTCGACCCGCCGACCTTGCGCGTGAACCGGGGCGACCGGGTTGTCATCACACTGGAGGCAACCGATGTGGTGCACGGCCTGTACCTGGACGAGTATGACGTGAACGTGCGGGTTGAGCCGGGGTTGTCGAAACAGATAGAGTTCGTGGCTGAAAAGACAGGCAAGTTTCGCTATCGCTGTTCGGTGAGCTGCGGCAGCCTGCATCCGTTTATGATTGGCGAACTGGTCGTGATGCCCAACGACGCCTTTGCTCGCGCCGTTGGGCTGACGTTGGTCGCTGCCCTGGCGGCACTCGTTTACCTGTCGCGATTCCCGCCGGGAGAGGCGTAGAGTGAGTGAGTCCCGCCTCGACCTGCTGACACGGTTCCCCTGGCTCAAGGAAGCGATCAAGTCGCGCTTGTGGCAACCGGCGGCCATGCTGCTGACCCTTTCTTTCTTCGTGCTGGTCATCCTCACCGGCTTGTTGGGTACGCCGGCTGGGTCAAGAAATTTCGGCATCATCTTTGTCTGGATTGTATGGTGGGCCGTACTCATCATCGTTCTGATTCCCTTCTTCGGCCGCCTGTGGTGTGCCGTCTGTCCCATTCCTGGGCCGGGAGAGTGGCTGCAGCGGCGTGGCATTATCAGCCGGGTGCCAGGCAAACTGCGCTCACTGGGTTGGAGATGGCCAAGGCCACTAAGAAACATATGGCTGCAGAATGCCGGGTTCCTGATGATGGCCATGTTCAGCACGATCATCCTGACCCGCCCGTTGCTCACGGGCTGGCTGCTACTCGGCTTCCTGCTGCTAAGTGTGTTGTTCAGCATTCTGTTTCAGAACCGGGTCTTCTGCCGTTACGTCTGTCCGGTGGGTGGCTTCATCGGACTGTATTCGCTCTTATCCCCCCTTGAGCTGCGCGTCAAAGACGTGGCAGTCTGCCGGGAACACAAAACAAAAGACTGTCTTGTCGGTACGAGCTGCAGTTATGGCTGTCCCTGGCTCGTCTACCCCGGCACTCTGAAACGCAACGCCTACTGTGGCCTGTGCGCTGAGTGTGTCCGGGCCTGTCCCAAAGACAATATCGGGCTTAACCTGCGTCCCTTTGGCAGCGACTTGCTCGTGGACAAAGAGCGGCGGATGGACGAGGCGTTCAAGGCGTTCATTATGCTGTCGTGCAGCCTGCTCTATTCAGTGGTGCTGCTCGGCCCCTGGGGCTGGCTGAAAGCCCTGGCCAACATGGAGACGGTGAGCGGGTGGGCGCTTTATGCCACCGGCTTCCTCGTGGTCAATTTGCTGGTTGTCCCAGGACTCTTCTGGCTAACCACAGTGCTGGCACGCCATTTGAGCGGACTACACGCATCGGTACATCGCCTGTTCGTCGACCACGCTTATGGGTTGGTGCCGCTGGGTCTGGCAGGATGGATCGCGTTCAGTTTGTCGTTCATCTTCGTAAACGGTTCGTATGTCATCCCAGTGCTGTCCGACCCGTTCGGCTGGGGTTGGGACCTGATTGGCACAAGCCGTGTTGCCTGGACACCTCTTGCGCTAGGGTTTCTCCCTGCACTGCAAGTGATCACTTTGCTTGTTGGCCTCGTCTTCTCGATAACAACCCTCTACCGTATTGCGCAACAACACAGTTCCGCATTTGCAGGGCATGCCTTGGTCTCCTCAGGCGACAGAGCGTGGTGGGCGACGCTACCTACCGCTGGCTTCGCGACAGGGGTGACGTTGCTCTTCTTGTGGATATTCTTGGGGTGAGCTATGAATCGGCGTGAGTTGGCGGCGAGGATAACATTGTTGGTGATCGTTGTCGGTTTGCCTGTGGCAGCGCTTGGCTACCATCTTCATCTGTTCCCGGATCGGTCAGGCGTTCGCACGATAGACATCGTCGCCGCAGCACCGGAGCGTGGTGGCTTTCAGCCGGACGTGATTCGGGTCGCGGCCGGTGAGAAGGTTCGGTTGCGCTTCTCAGTGCCCGATGTGACGCACGGTATCGCTCTCGGCCCTGGCCTGGGAATTGACCTGGGGCAGATAGACCCTGGCCAGGTAGAAGAGATCGAGTTGGTCTTTGCAGAGCCGGGACGTTATGCGTACTACTGTAACACTTGGTGCAGCCCCAACCACTGGCGAATGCGCGGCGTGATTGAAGTGTATGACCCGGCCAATCCGAGCAGGCTGGTAAGCGACAGCCGACCAGACCCGGTCACAGGGGCATTGGCTGAGCAGGGGATAGACATTGACGCACCACACCCGGCATCAGTCATTCCCGCTGCTGCTAAGCCCTCAGCCACACGCGGTGAGGCTTTCTCCACCCGCGCGGAAACTCCCCTGCCACCCGAGTTCGACGATGCCAGCTGGAGGCGCGGTCATAGCCCCGCTGAGGCGCATACGCTGCTCAACCGGGAACTGCCGGCTCTGAGCGAAGAAGAAGCGTGGGACATCATTGCCTTTCATTGGCTGAGAGATCTCACGCCGGAGCGGCGAGAATGGGCCACGGAACAGTATGCCAAGAACTGCGCCGCCTGTCACGGCGAAGCGGGAACCGGCACTGGGCCAGGCGTGGATGCCTTGCGCCAGCAGGGATTGGGCCGGCATGGTGAGGAGGACGAGACCACAGCTATCAATGACCCACAGACCATTCTGGGGGGCACGAGTAACATCTACTATGCCAAGATCAGGCGCGGCGGCATGGGAACCGGCATGCCCGACTTCGGCCCCGTTTTCACCGAAGATGAAACTTGGATTCTGGTCGACTATCTGTGGACCTTTCAATTTGCAGAGTAGCCTTTCTATGACCCGCCGAACCTCTGCCCATACCGATTCGAAATCCATCCCAGTGCCTGGTTTTTCTGCAGTCGCCGTCTATGCCATAATACGGTCGGTTACTTGGAGGGTGTGACGATGCTATTGCGTTACATTCAGGCTGCGTTGGATCGGGCCCACTATGAGATGATTGTGGATGAGGAACCCTTCTACGGCGAGGTGCCCGCCTTGGAAGGCGTGTGGGCAACTGGGAGGACGCTGGAGGAATGTCGCGCCAATCTAGCCGAGGCCATTGAGGATTGGCTGTTGTTCAGCATCGCCCAGGGATTCCCCATCCCTCCGCTGGATGGCGTCGCGATCGATCTTCGCCAGTAGGTTCGCAGCTGACTGCCCCGCCTCGCACCCGTCTCTCGTCGCGGTCTGGTCCGTTGCTTCAGGCAGCTGGGGTTTGAGGGACCTTACACGGGCGGTCGGCACGAGTTCATGCTTCGTGAACAACGGCGGTTGATCCTACCCAACCCCCACCGCAGAGAGGTAAGTGCGGATCTGCTGGCTCGCCTCTTGCGGCAGGCCGACGTGACGCGAGAAGAATGGGAATCGGTGCATCCGCAGTAACCCTGGAAGCC
>JAUVRU010000347.1 GCA_030597485.1 Anaerolineae bacterium | reverse complement strand
CTCCCTTCCTGGAGGAGATGGCCCAGGAGCACAAGGGAGAGTTGAAAGTTGTCGGTCTGGATGTGGACAGCAACAATCAGACCGCCTTTTCGTATGGTGTGCAGAGCATTCCTACCTTGCTCTTGTTCATGAACGGGCAAGAAGTGGAACGGCTGGTGGGTGCGGTTCCCAAGGACAAGCTGTTGTCGCAGATCTTGCCTCACCTCGAGGCCGAATAGAACAGCTGCACCGCGCAAGGTCATCTGCGTCTATTCATCGTAAGTACGAGTGAGCGAGTCGTCGCGTCGGTTTCACGTTGATCGGTTGACCCGCTCATCGTCCATTTTGGAGGAAGTCGTGCCAATCACAATCGCAGTTGCTGGCAAGGGCGGTACCGGTAAGACGACGGTGTCTGCGCTAATCATCGATCACCTGGTCCGGCTGAAGGCCGGCACCATCCTGGCGATTGATGCCGACCCCAGCACCAACTTGAACCTAGCCCTGGGTGTGGAAGTGGAACAGGCCGTGGGCAGCGAACGCGAGGCGTTGGTGGATGATATCAAGACGGGCCGGTACAACCTGGGCTTGGACAAGCAGCAGCACTTTGAGCTGATGGTTCACGAGTGCCTGGTGGAGGGCGACGTGTTTGATCTGCTGGCAATGGGTCGCCCTGAGGGGCCCGGATGCTACTGTGCGCCCAATTACATGCTGCGCCGCAGCATCGATGCCATAGCCGACACCTATGATTTTGTGATCATAGACAACGAGGCAGGGCTGGAACACATCAGCCGGCGTACCACGCGCGACGTTGATCTGTTGCTGGCTATCTCTGATCCCACGGTGAGGGGATTGATCACTGCCCAACGTGTGTTTGATCTGGTGAAAGAGCTGGACACCCGGATTGGAATGGCCCATTTGCTCATCAATCGAGTGCCTGTGGAGGACGGCGCGGAGCTACAGCTGCCGCCTGAACTGGAGGCCAGGGTTAAAGAATTGGGGCTGCCCCTGCTCGGCCTGCTTCCCGTGGATGCTGGGGTGGCCAGAATGGACGTTCTGGGTCAGCCGCTGGTGGACCTGCCACTCGACGAGCCGGTGCGTCAGTATCTAGTATCGGCAGTCGGCAAGGTGTTGCCGGCGATGAAGCCGGCCTGACGCGGGTGCTGGCCACCGGCCCGAGGAAACGTCTCGGGGTGCCCTCAAGTCTGGGCCAACACGACGCCGCCGAGGACAAAGATAGCCCCAGCGGCGGTGACTGTGCCCAGGGGCTCTTGGAGCACCATGACTCCGAGATACGTGGATACCACTGGAGTGATGTAGATAAAGACCCCGGCCCGCGAGACAGGCATACGGTTGGCCGCATACCACCACAGCCAGGTGGCTGCGGCCCCACAACCGAGCGCCAGGCCTATCAAGGCTCCCCAGACATGGGCTGACAACTGTAGGCTGACGCCTTCCCACGCGGCAAATGGTGTGAGCGCCAGAGCGCCGAACAGTCCTCCCAATGCCGTCACTGTGAGCGGTCCATAGGTGGCAACGACCCGTTTCCCCAGGATCAGGTACACTGCGCCCACTATCGTGGCCGTCAAAGCCAGCAGATTCCCTGCCAATCGGGCCTGAGCAGTCGATCCTGCTTCGGTCAGCCCTCCCAGGCTGACAAGCGTTACTCCTGCTATGGAAAACAGCAGTCCAAACAGGGCGCGTTGGGTGAATCGTTCACCCAAGAGCCAGACTGCCAATATCGCAGTGAGGGCAGGAAACGCATTCATGATCAGGCCAACGTCCACAGTGGTGGTATAGACGAGGGCCAGATTCTGGAAGATGTAGTATAGTCCCTCCCCCAGTATGCCCAGGCCGACGAAAACCGGCCACTCCTTGCGCAGGGCGAGCTTCAAAGACTCCCGGCTCTCGATCGAGAGGCTGGCCAGGGCCAGCAAAACCGCGCTGGCAATCCACCAGCGCAGGGCGGCCACAGCCATGGGGCCCAGCTCGGTCAGCGTGATCTTGGTGAGCAGGAAGCTGCCCCCCCACAGGATCGCCGCCAGGCCGGCGGCCAGATAAGCGAGGATCATTGCGGTTACTGGTCTTGACTGCCAGACGTATCTGCTGACTCGTCCAGTTTGAGTGAGATCACCCGTGATACCGAGTCGTCGCCCATCGAAACGCCGTAGATGGTGTTGGCGGCCTCGACGGTTCGGCGGTTGTGTGTGATGACGATGAACTGGATTCGTTGCGCCAGGTCTGTCAGCGCGTCCCGGAAACGGCTGACGTTGGCTTCATCAAGCATAGCGTCTACCTCGTCCAGGACGCAGTAGGGTGTGGGGCTGGTGCTGAGCAGGGAGAATATGAGGGCCGCGGCTGTCAGCGCGCGTTCACCGCCCGACAGCATGTTAAGGCTTTGGGAACGCTTGCCGGGCGGGCGGGCAATGATGTCGATGCCCGTCTCGGTGAGGTTCTCAGGGTCGGTCAACACCAGTTGGGCGTCGCCTCCGTTGAAGAGCTGCTTGAAGTAGGTGTTGAACTCTCTGGCGACGGCCTCAAAGGTGACAGAGAAGCCCTGTTCCATCAGCTGATTCAGCTCTGTGATGATCTGGCGCAGGTCGGCGGTTGCCTTCTCCAGGTCGGCCATCTGCTGGGTGAGGTATTCATGGCGAGAACGCATTTCTTCGTATTCCGCGGACGCGTGGAGGTTCACCGATCCCAACTGGCCGAGTTGTACCTTGATCTGCTGGATATCCTGTTCCAGATTCTCCGGCAGTTCCGTGACTGTGGGCAGCTGTGAGATGAGGGGATGCAGTGGCAAGAGGGGCTGGCCCACCTGATCCTGGTTGAGATCCACATCCACCAATCCCAGGTCGGCCAGTATCTGTCGGTGTAGCATCGCCATTTCATCCTGGCAGCGGCTCATCTCCAGAGTATTCCCGTTGTGTTCTGCCTCCAGTCGCTGAAGGGTCTGCCGCTGTTGATTCGCTTCGGTCTCGGCCTCAGCCTGGCGTTGCTCGAGGGCGTCCAGCTCCGCCTTGGCTGGCTCGATGAGGCTGGTCAAGGCAGTGATCAGTTCATTGAGTTCGGTGGAACGGTGACGCTGATCATTCAGACTGACGAGAAGTCCTTCTTCCTCTCGTGACAGTTCCTCAGCCCGATGCTCCTTGGCGTGGACACGGGTCAAGATCTCTGAGTGAGACTTCTGATGACCCTCCAGAATGGCCCGCCGGCTGTCGTTACGGCCTTCGATGACCGCCAACTCGGTTCGGGCCTGGCTGAGGTTGGTCAGGAGGGATTCGGCCGTGAGGGCTGCCGCCTGAGATGCCAGTTCCTGAGCGCGCGTCTGGGCCCGGGTCTGTTCTGTCCCGAGTTGCTCGATCTCTGCCAGCAGTTGCTGCCGATTCTGGTCGAGTTCGGCGCGCTGGGTCTGGGTGCGATCCAGAAGCTCCTGTTGCCACTGAGCGGCCTGCTCGGCGCGTTCCACGTCGCGGGTTAGTGCTGCTTGTTCTTGTTCGCATGTCGTCCGGTTTGCTCGCAGCATCTGGTGACGGCCAGCCATTTCATCCAGCGCTGATTGGTGGTCCTCCTGGTCGCGCTTGTTCTCGGCAATCTGTGCCTCAAGTGCCCGCAAGGCGGCTTCCTTCTCAGCGACCACGGAGGGAAGGGCCTGCAATTCTCGCTGTCGGGCCAACAGGCCACTGCTGGCCTTGCCGCGGCCAGTGCTGCCGCCGCTGACGCTGCCCCCGGCGCGCACCAGGTCACCGGCGCGGGTGACAGCCTGGAATCCGCCCTGGGCAGCCCGCAGCACTCCGCG
>JAUVRU010000409.1 GCA_030597485.1 Anaerolineae bacterium | reverse complement strand
CTGGGTAACGTATTTGCGGAACCTGGTCACGACCACGTTTCACAGCTTCTGGGGACAGTTTGGCTGGATGGCTGTCCCTATGGACCACCGGACCTATCTGGCGTTGGGGCTGCTCTCGGCACTGGTATTGGTCGGATGGATCCTGTTGCTCTGGAGGGACAAAGGCGAGCCATTGTGGGGAATTTGCAGGGGACTCCCCGGGGAAGAGGATCGCCCCGGCTCGCGGACTGGCCGCATGGCCGTCTTGCTGGGCCTTTGGCTGCTATTCACCGTGTTTGGCTATCTAGTCTATAATGTCACCTTTGTGCAGTTCCAGGGTCGATATCTCTTTCCTGCATTGGTGCCCATTGGGCTGTTGGCTGTGCTGGGGTGGCGTATGGCTCTGTCCAGGCGGTGGGCGTGGATAGGGGGCAGTGTGTGTGGCCTCATCACCGTTGGCAATGGCATCATCCAGGGATTGAAGGGCAGCGTGGATAAGTGGGCGATAGTGATTGGCGGGGGGGCAACCATTGCCCTGTTCGTGCGTGGTTGGTTTCCGGCCAGCTGGGACGACTGGATCACGGCCGTTCCCCTGGTGGCGCTGGCTGGTCTGTCGGTCTACAGCCTGTTTGCCTTCATCGTGCCATACTTGTAATCAGGGCCTCTGGGCTCAGGCCCGGTCCAGCCGGAGGCAGATGTGGTGTGCGACTCACCAAGCGGAAAGGTGTGCAGTGGGAATACGCAGCAATCTCGGGCGTGTCTGCGGCTGATCGAGATGTTGAACGTAGAAGAATCTCGTTGTCAGGAATCGAGGAGGCAAGGGTATGGGTTTTCTTGACGGGATGAAATCGTTGTTCGCCGGTGGCGGCTCAGAAGGTGCATATAGTCACTGGGTTTACGTACGCTGCGGTCGCTGCGGGGAAGCCATCAAGACCCGGATTGATTTGCGCAATGACCTGAGCCAGCGCGACGAAGGGGGATATGTGGTCAGCAAGACACTGGTTGGCAGCGAGCGCTGCTTCGAGCGTGTTGAGGTGCAGCTGATCTTTGACGAGAAACATCGAGTGATTGGTCAGGAGATAACAGGCGGGGATTTCGTCACTGCCGAGGAGTACGAGCCCAGCAGCGACACCCGGTAGCTTCGGTTGGGGCAGTGGCCATCAGAAGGGAAGTCCGGCTGCTCGGGTGGCTACGGTCCGTAGCACATCTATGGCGCCGATTTCCAGGAAGGCGGCAGCCAACCCAACGATCATCGGCAGGACAGCCTGTTGCCAGGTGGCAGCGTAATGCTCGCGGCCGGTCACGGCCAGCACGATTACTGTGTTGAGCGCGGCCAGCATGAGCAGAACCCCCAATGTGCTTAGGATAGCCAACGGGTAAAGCAGGGGGGGCAGCTGTAGCACAACAAGCACGGCGACGATCCCACTGATGGCCAACATGAGGCCCAATTCTTTCAAACCCTTCACTGACGGCGTGTCAGTCGCGTCGCGCCACAGGCTATAGTTGAACACGGGGTACACAATTGCACTGAGCGCCAGCCCGTTGAGTATACCGGTGGTCAGTCGCAGCCAGTTTTGTGGCTGGTAGAGGTGGGGCATATCGGGAAAGAGCGTCAAATACGAGTTGATACCGTCTATGCCCATCAGCCCGATGAAACAGACGAGGATGACAGTGATGAAAGCGGAGGGCAGGCTGCCTGCCCGGCGTCGGCCGCGCACGGTCATAACGGTGAAACCGACCAGCGCCCCCAGAAAAGTGCCGCTGCACCGGGCGCACAACGGCAACTGATGCCCGGCGATGTGGAAGGAACGTTCCGGTATCTGATGGCAGATGGCGTATCCCACCAGATGGGTTTTGCCCAACATAGTCCAGGGCGGTGAGAATAGAAAGGCGCCAACAATCAGCAGCGACACGATCAAAAGGAGCCAGGATAACCATCCTCGGGCGATGGATCGTGGGTTGTCGTTGTTGGTAGTGATGATCATCCTCCGATGAGCATATTATACGCACCGCGGGATTAAATGCTACCCTTCTTGACGGCGACACAGAGTTCGTATATCATTGAATGACAGAAGCCGCCAGTGGTCAACCACCAGTGGCAAGCAGTGGGATGCTGCCCGCTAATGGCTGACCGGTGTCGGCTTAATTGAGAGAGGCATGCATGTTGGACGGATCGATACAGCACAGACTCACCGCTGTTGAGGCTCGCTACGAGGAGCTGAACGGATTAATGGCCGATCCCCAGGTCGCCACTAACCCTGACCTGTTGCGTGAGTATGGTCAGGAGGTGGCATCGTTGGCAGAAATCGTCGAGATTCATCGTCAGTTTCGACGGGTGAGTGAGCAGTTGGCCGATGCTGGCGCCATGCTCGACGATGACCTGGATGCCGAGATGTCAGCATTGGTACAAGAAGAGATCGTGACCTTGACGCAAGAGGAAGAGGCCATTGCCGGAAGGTTGAGCCAGTTGCTGCTGCCTAGGGACCCGAATGATGACAATAATGTCATCATAGAGATTCGGGCTGGCACAGGTGGTGATGAGGCAGGCCTGTTTGCGGCCGATTTGTATCGTATGTACAGCCGGTATGCTGAAACACAGGGATGGAAGGTTGACGTGTTGAGCAGCAACCAGACCGGCATTGGCGGTTTCAAGGAGATCATCTTTCGGGTACAGGGGCGGGGCGCCTATTCTCACCCCAAGCACGAAAAAGGGGTTCATCGCGTGCAGCGCGTGCCTGACACGGAAGCCAGTGGTCGTATTCACACGTCCACGTCCACCGTGGCTGTGCTGCCCGAGATGGAAGATGTGGATGTCCGAATCGATTCCAGCCAGATCAAGATTGACGTGTTCCGCTCGCAGGGGGCAGGTGGTCAGTCAGTGAACACCACCGACTCGGCCATCCGCCTTACCTACCTGCCCACCGGCATGGTGGTCACCTGCCAGGACGAGCGCTCGCAGCTGCAGAACCGGCTGCGTGCCATGGCCATTCTTCGGGCTCGCTTGTACGAGATGGAACAGGACCGCTTAGTTAGAGAACAAGGTGCCGACCGTCGCTCTCAGGTTGGCACCGGTGAGCGCAGCGAAAAGATCCGTACCTACAATTTCCCCCAAAACCGGGTGACTGATCACCGTATCGGTTTCACCAGTCACCGGCTTGAAGCGATCCTGGAGGGCGATCTTCACCATCTGATCGAGGCGCTGGTCGCGGCCGACCAGGCAGTCAAACTGAAGGAACTGGCGAGCGCGTAACACGGGCCATGAATCGCGAGCAATACCGTGTACGGCCGACCCGGGTAGGACATATGTTGGCGCCTTGTGCTGAGATTCCAGGGCCACCGTGCTGTCACAGGGCTGGTGGCTGATTGCGGATGGCCGAGCGATTGTCGGTTGCCCAGGCTTTGACGCGTGGCAGGGATATGTTGGCGTTCGCTG
>JAUVRU010000208.1 GCA_030597485.1 Anaerolineae bacterium | reverse complement strand
GCCTCTGTTCTGGATGGAATCGGTTGAGGCCGCTATCAGGATGTCCAGGTCTAACTTATCCATATGAGCGAACGTTCTATCCAGCCTTGCCTGCTTCAGCGTGTTGTGCGAGAAGGGGTTGTGTTTGGGCAGGTCCATTCTCACTCCTTCGCAGTCTCGCTTTCCACTTCTCTGTCGTAGTGGGCCAGGACCTCGCGCCAGGTGATATCGAGAAGTGTCTGCATGGCTTCTCTCGCCTCCTCAGCCCGCCCAGCCTTGACGTGCTCAAATACCAGCCGGTGATAGGGTTGCCCCTTGCGGGTGGCGCCGGGGAACTGGATAGCCAGGTACTTGGTGTCTTCCAGAAGGCCAACCACGGGATGAATGACCAGGAGGAACAGGTCGTTTCCGGTAGCCTCCGCCAGAGTCGAATGGAACACCTGGTCAGCCGGCAGGTGTTCGCTGGGGTCGTCCAGAGTCTGCTCCATCGTGAGCAGCGCCTGCTCCATCCTTTCGATGTGCTCGGGCCGGGCATTGCGCGCAGCCAGAGCCGCGACGTATGGCTCCAGGGCTTCTCGAAGTTGGTGCAGGCTGAAAATGGCCCTGTGGCCGCGCTCGGCTGACACCTTGAATGGGATTTCCAGCGTGTCTGTTCTCAGGCCAGCCACGAACGTTCCCACGCCGTGTTTTACGGTCACCACGCCCCAGGCGTCCAGCAGTTTAATCGCTTCGCGCACAGAAGCCCGGCTGACGCCAAGGTTCCGGCTGAGTTCGTCCAAGGGCGGCAGCTGGCTCCCCATCTCCAGATCTCTGGACTCGATAAGGTCCAGGACCTGGCGGGCTACTCGCACGGGGAGAGCGCCACCATCTGGCCTCACGGGCTGGTACACGATCTCTTCGGCCATATCTCAACACATTTCGATAAGCGGATTGTGTTGCAGAGAACCTTGACAAAACATTTGGGTTATGATATAATTCAAATAACAGGCGACATCAGACGTCAGACCTCTATCATGTATTATAGCAACAGTGTTTGGATTTGTCAATAGCCAGGAGGTTTCTTGTTCTGTTCGCTGCCAACCTATGTTTGTCCGCTCATGCGTCTCCGTGGGCATCAAGGGCACGGAGAGGGGCGTCGACCTTCCAGGCCGTTTCGAATGCAACCATAGTGCAGTCCCCGTTTGGTCCAGGCCCACCTTGTTATTCAGGCAACACAGTCAGGGACACTTCCATTCTCCGTCCACGCCACGTGTGAAACTAATTAAGCAGCAAGTACTGATGGCCACAGGACGTCAGTTGACCACCGGTCAGTCCAAAGCGATCACGACATCAGAGGAGGCAGCAGTGTCCAGCGCCGAACTCACCCGGGTATCAAACTTCCAGAAGGAGGCTGAGGCATATCTGCCTGGCGGCGTAGCCGGGTCCGGCAGGTTCAACCCGTCCCTTGGTTATTCGCTGTTTCTGAAGCGAGCGGAGGGGCCAAGACTCTATGACCTGGACGGCAAGGAGTACATTGACTTCAATCTGTCTCACGGTGCATGTTTTCTTGGGCATGGACACCCGGCCATCCGCAAGGCGATTGAAGAGGCGCTCGATATAGGCGTCTTGTCCGGGTATGAGACCGAATACACGGCCGACCTGGCAAAGACGGTTATCGACATGATCCCATGCGCTGAGATGGTGCGGCTGGGCAACTCGGGCACGGAGGGCACCATGCTGACCCTGCGGCTGGCCCGGGCCTTCACGGGGAAGAAGAAGATGCTCAAGTTCTGGGGCCACTTCCACGGGCTGCATGACTATGTGATGTACAACGCCCACGCTCCCCAGACTCCTCAGAAACCGGGTGAACTGGTACCGCTGGTTCGCGAATCCGCAGGCATTCCCGAGGAATTAGACTCCCTGGTGTTGGTGGTGCCCTGGAAGGACGAAGAGGCCCTGGAGAAGGCCGTGAGGGCAGAGGGGGACCAGATTGCGGCCATTATCATGGAGCCCATCAATTACAACTCGGGCTGCATCGTGGCCGACAAGCCCTACATGGAGTTCGTGAGGGATCTGGCGGCCAGGAACAACATCGTGCTCATCTATGATGAGGTGTTGTCAGCCTTCAGAACCGGCCCCAGCTGCGGCCAGGGCTACTACGGGGTCACTCCCGACCTATGTGTCATCAGCAAGGCGGTGGCCAACGGGATTCCGGCGGCAATCGTGGCTGGCAGGAAAGACATAATGGTGATGAATACCCCCATCGGTGATGTGCTGCACAGCGGCACCTACTGTGGCAACCTGGTGTCGGTCATGGCTGCCCGTGCCTGTCTGGCCGAGATCACCAAAACGGGGTTCTACGACCACATCTACGCGGTTGCTGACAAGCTGTATTCAGGACTGGCTGGCCTGTTTGAGGGAGCGGGAGTTCCCGCCCGGGTTCAGGGTCTGGGTGCCCGGTTCGGGATTCACTTCGGGTTCACCGAGGAAGTGAAGACGTATGGGGACACGTTGAAACACGACGGCCAGATGGCAACAGCGTTTCTGCGGGCGTGTGCGAACAGGGGCGTGTACTTCCACAGCTATGGCAGGATTGCAGCTGGACACCACGGTTTTTCTGCTTCCCACACGCTTGAGGATATTGACGAAGCGCTGAATCGTATCGAGAGTGCACTTGGCGATATGCGCCGGGGCGAGACGATCTGAACAAGTGACAGTTTCACTCTGGTATGGTGCGGGCGGCTGCACCTTCTCCGCACGCCGCGCTTGCGCTTCCGTGCGGACCTGTATTGGCAAAGGGGGGTGGTGATATAGGATCGATGATGTCGCTGGTCAGTGTTTGTCGGATGACAGATTGACGAAGTTCGCTAATCAACAGGTCAATTCATTTGTGACAAGGAGGAGGTTCTGCAATGAAGAGCTCTAAGCGAGTCGTTTTCGTCGCCACCGGGTTGCTGGTGGTAATCGGACTCTTGATGGGGGCGTGTGCTCCACCGCCAACCCCCCAGGTGATCAAAGAGACCGTGATTGTCGAAAAGGAAGTTCAGGTAGAAGTCGAGAAGATCGTCACGGTCGAGGTCGAAATCGAAGTGGAGAAAGTGGTCGAAGTCGAAGTCGAAAAGGAAGTTGAAGTGATCGTCACGGCCACTCCAGCCCCGGAGGGCGAAGAGAAGAAAGTGATCTCGGTCGCCGGATGGGGCCCGGGCGAGGCCCAATTCCAGCCCGTCTGGAACGAGATGAAAGACACGTATGAAGCCATGCACCCCGACATTGAAATCGAGCTCATCGGTCTGGCCTACGAGAACCTGCGCACACAGCTGATCGTCCAGGCCACGGCTGGCAATGCGCCCTGCATCGGCCAGGTTGACAGCATCTATGACCTGGACCTGGCCAGCTTGGGGGCGTTGGCGCCGTTGGATGACCTCATGTCAGATGAGTTCAAGGCAGACATCATACCCAGCCTGCTGGAGAACTCCAAGCTCGACGGCAAGGTTTATGCGATTCCGCAGTCGCCCGTGCCGCATATAGTCTACCAGAACGTGGTGTTGGCGGAGCAGGCTGGTCTGGATCCGACGGCTGACATCCCTACGTTCGATGATATGGCGGAGGCCGCCCGGGCGATCCGTGCACTGGGTCAGGATGCGGAGGGCAACGATATCTGGGGTTGGTCGATTGACACCTCCTGGCCGCTGATCGTCGCGATCCAGACCTACCCAATCTTGAGAGGCTTCGGGTGTGACTGGTTCGACGAGGAAGGCATGGTAACCATCGATGCGCCCGAGTGTGTCGAGGCTTTGACCTGGTTCAAGGACCTGGTGGACGAGGGAGTCGTTGGGCCTCCGGGCGTTGACATTCGCGAGACCAGAAGCACTTTCGGCAAAGAGCTGTCGGGATTCCAGATTGACAACACCGGCGCTACCGGCATCTACCGCGACCTGAGTGGCCTGGATGAAGAGTACGACTCTCACTGGCGCTACATCAGCTGGCCTGGCAAGACAGCCGATTCCGGTGTCGGGGTCTACTACGTCCACTCCTTCATCGTCTTCGAGCAGTGCCCGTGGCAGCAAGAGGCGGTGGAGTTCATCGAATGGCTTCTGACTGATTCGGAGATGTACGGCAAGTACTTCGAGGCAGTCGGTGCGCCGCCACCCACCCTGTCCCTGCTGGAAGGTGATCCCAGGTACGACACCCCGAAAGTACAGGAGATCAAAGCCCAGATGGAATCGTGGGCTCGACCAGCGCCTATGTACCCGGGCAAGTTCTCCGAGTTGTCCAACTTCGTGGGCTACGGCATCTCTCGATCGGTGGTTGAGGGGGTAGACCCCCAGGAAGCGCTAGACGAAGTTGCTGGAAACCTGAGGACGATGCTGGGACAGTAGTCCTGCTGGTACAAGACGCGTCCCCAACGGTGGGTAACGCTGTCGGTAGGGGCACGGCGCATGCCGTGCCCCTACTGCAACCGGACGAATCTCGTGGCTTTCGCGGCCGGTGGATGCAGGCCCGACCCAGTCCAACGCCCGTGGTCAGTTCTAGAGCAAGCCAATCCTCCGCAGGATTGGGTTGCGCGGTCGGAGGGGCCTATGTTTCAGGAATTTCAACTCGGAGAGGCAGGTTTCGGTGATGGTGCGGACGGCTATTTCTGATCTGCGTGTGTTGAGGCCGTTCCTTGCTGGACGCTGGCCTGTGAGGCTGTTGCAGGTACCGACACTATGAGTGGTCAGTCTGAGCGCGTTTCAAGCCAATCTGCGGTAGCGAGGTCGCGTGTCGAGGGGGAAGATGGTCTTGCTCATACCTTGGGGCGCGTCTGGCGATCCCAGACGATGTTCGCGCTGGCCCTGATAGCACCAGCACTCATCGTGATTTCTGTGGTGGTTGCATATCCGCTGGTCCGGTCTCTGGTCCTGAGTCTCCAAACGTACGAGCTCACCAATCCGGCAACTCAGGGCCAATGGGTGGGGTTCACCCACTTCCAGAACCTGTTCAAGAACAAGTTCTTCCTGACGTCATGGAAGATCGCCTTGATCTATGGCGTTGGCAGTGTGTCGGGAATGTTCATCGCTGGCTTTGGCTTTGCGCTGTTGTTGAATCAGGTCAGTTTCCGAAACTGGTACCGGGGAGTGGTGTTGCTCCCGTGGGTCATACCGCCCATCGCTGCAGCCCTCCT
>JAUVRU010000312.1 GCA_030597485.1 Anaerolineae bacterium | reverse complement strand
CTCTTCGATCCGCCCATCCAGTTCCGGGACCAGGCGGCCAGCAATGGCGGCACGGTGACGGTTGAGGTCGCCATGCAGTATACCGACAGCGACGACACCCAGATATACGCCTTCGCCAACTCCATCTACACCCCCCAGGGCGGCACCGGCGTGTCCGGCTTCCAGGCCGGCCTGACCAAAGCTCTCAACCAGTTCGCCCAGGGGCTGAAGGACAGGGACCTGAAATCGGCCACCATCCGGGGAGAAGACACGCTGCTGGGCCTGACTGCCATCGTGAACGTGAGAATGAGCGACACACCGACGTTTAGCTCCCAGACCAAGGAGTCGCTGACCTCTCCCGAAGTGAAGGGAGTGGCGATGAGCATCACCTACGATCACCTGCTCACCATGTTCGGCAAAAAGACCGTCATTGGCCGGGCCATCGTGCGCCAGTGCGTGGCTGCCCAGAAGGGAAGAGAGGCCGCAAAACAGGCCCGCAAGCTGGTGATGCGCCGCTCGGCACTGGATGCCCCCGAGGCCGGCATTCTGGGCAAGCTGGCCGATGTGGCCAAAGGCACACCCACCGGGCAAACGCTCCTGTACATCGTGGAGGGCGACTCGGCCGGTGGCTCGTGCAAGCAGGCCCGCGACCGTCGCCACCATGCCATCTTGCCCCTGCGGGGCAAGCCGCTCAACACGTACACCCCCAAGATCAACCGGGTGCTTGCCAACACCGAGATCAAGGCTGTGATCGCCGCCATTGGCGCCGGTGTGGGCACCGACTTCAACCTGGATGAGATGAGATATGGTGGTGTCGCCATCCTGACCGATGCCGATCACGACGGCCATCACATCAAGACCCTGCTCCTCACCTTCTTCTGGAAGTACATGCGGCCTATGGTTGAAGCCGGCCGTATGTACGTGGCCGAGGCGCCCCTCTATCAGGTCAGGGAGAAAGCCGGCAAGCAGAGAACGGCATACGTTTACGACGACGAGCAGCGTGACAGACGCATCGCCGCCTTTGGCGGCAGTTCCAAAGTCCGCCTCCAGCGCTACAAAGGCTTGGGGGAGATGAATCCAGCCCAGCTCAAGGAGACCGTCTTCGCCCTGACCAAGGATGGCGAGAATCCGGTGCTGAATGACCGTCTGATCCGGTTTGAGGTAGACGCCGTGCACTACCTGCATCTGGCGCTGAACGTGCTGATGGGCAACCAGGCTGCCCGGCGCAAGTCCTGGCTGTTCGCCCGCTGGGAACAGGGAACCGAAATCGCTGATGAATTCCGGGTGGCGGACGATGGAAACGACAATGGCATCACCGGCGAAGGAGGTGAGGCATGACGCTGCGCACTATACCAGCCGTCACCGACCTGGCAGAGAGCTACTTCCGCTATGCAACCTATACTGTCCTGGACCGGGCGCTACCCGATGTGCGCGATGGGTTGAAACCGGTACACCGCCGCATTCTCTACGCTATGCACGACATGGGGCTGCGGCCCGGCTCTCCCTACAAGAAGAGCGCTCGCATCGTGGGTGAGGTGCTGGGAAAGTACCACCCCCACGGCGACATGTCCGTCTATGACGCCATGGCCCGCATGACCCAGAACTTCTCCCTGCTCCATCCGCTGGTGGACGGTCAGGGCAACTTTGGCTCCATTGACGGCGACAGCCCGGCCGCCATGCGCTACACCGAAGCCCGGCTGGCACCCATCGCCGAAGAGATGTTGGCCGACATCCAGCGCGACACTGTGGACTGGATGCCCAATTTCGATGACTCACTGCTGGAGCCGGAACTGCTGCCGGCGGTGTTGCCCAACCTTCTGGTCAATGGCGCATCCGGCATCGCCGTCGGCATGGCCACCAACATCCCGCCTCACAATCTGGGCGAAGTGTGCCAGGCTGTTGTCCTGGTGGTTGACCGCTGGAAACGACGAAAAACCATCAAGGTGGATGACCTCATGACGGCCATCAAGGGTCCCGACTTCCCCACCGGGGGCATCGTCTACCGCTACAGCACAGACGGCGACGGTCCGCAGGTGGATGTCATCCGGCAAGCCTATGAGACCGGGCGAGGCCGTATCGCCGTCCAGGGACGGGTAGATATAGAGGACATCGGCGGTGGCAAGCGAAACATCGTCATCAGCGAGCTGCCGTTCGACCAACACGGTGCCGTCAAGAAGGGGCCCTTCATCGAAAAAGCAGCCCAACAGGTGCGCGATGGCAGGATAGCTGGCGTCACCGACCTTCGCGACGAGTCGGATCACGAGGGCACGCGCATCGTGGTGGAGGTGTCCCGCGCTGCCGACGCCGAGGAAGTGCTGGATAGCCTGCTGCGCCATACCCCCCTGCGGGGCACCTTCGGCGCTATGATGCTGGCCCTGGTGCCCAACCCGGACTATGACGCCGACCAGGCAGACGTGGATCACGCCCTCAGCGCCGCCGATCAAGACGAAACTCGCCTGGTCTCCAAGACCATGCCCCGTTACCTGGCGCTGAATGACATGCTGATCTACTTCGTGGAACACAGGCTGAACGTCATCGTGCGCCGTTCGCGCCACGAGCTGAGCGAGCGAGAGCAGCGCCTGCACATCGTCGAGGGGCTTCTGATCGCCCTGGCTCACATCGACCAGGTCATCGCTATCATCCGAAAATCGCGTACCCCGGAGACGGCCCGGCGAAACCTGATGAAGGAGTTCGATCTGACGGGAGTCCAGGCCCGGGCCATCCTCGACATGCAGCTGCGCCGCCTGGCCGCCATGGAGCGCACCAACCTGGAAAAGGAGAGAAGGGAGCTGGTGCAGCGCATCGCCTACCTGAGAGGGCTGCTGAAGTCTGAGGCCAAACGGCTGCTGGTGGTCAAGGAGGAGACGCTGGCCATCCAGGAACGACACGCCCAACCCCGGCGCACGCTGATCCTGGACCGCGAGCGGGAAGAGGGTGTAGCGACCGTGACTGACTTGCTGGCACCGGAGGGACCACAGGTCGTGTCGATCTCCACCAAAGGCATCCTCTATCGCATGCCTGCCAGCCAGGCCAGCGTAACACAGACTGCCGGCAGCACCAGCCGGGCGGTCGAATCACCCTTGTGGCAGATCAGCAGCGGGCCCACGGACACAGTGCTGCTGGTCACCAGCCGCGGCCGGGCCTGGCGGGGCCCGGTGGGGCGCATTCCCGAGCAGGTTCCATTGACCGATTTTGGGCTGAGCAAAGGTGAAGCCATCGCCGGTGGCGGCATCGTCCGCGACGATTCGTTCCTGACACTGGTGGCCACCAACGGCAAAGTCAAACGCACCGCCCTGCCCGACCTGGCGCGAGGCGAGGGAATATGGCACCAGGTCGTGGGCGGACTTGACGGCGAACAGGTGATAGCGGCCGGCATCACTACCGGTCAGGCCGATGTGATGCTGTTCACCCGCCAGGGCAAGGCTATCCGTTTTGGCGAGGCCGCCATCAACCCGCAGGCATCCGGCTCGGCCACAGGCGTGGCCGCCATCAAATTGGGCAAGGACGACCAGATCGTTGTCGGCAGCGTGGTGGAACCAGTACCAGCACGATCGGTGATCGTCATCAGCGAGCACGGCTGGATCAAACGAGTCCAGCTGAACGAGTTCCCCACCCAGGGTCGGGGCGGCGGCGGCGTGCAGGTGCTGAAAATCACGCCAGTCACCGGTCCGGTCGCGGCCGTAGCGGTCGGTTACGACAAGGGCTGGCTCAACGTGTTAAGTGCCAGAGGGAAGCGGCACCACTTCAAGATGAGAGGGGTTCCGGTCTCCAACCGGGTCAACCGGGGCAAACAACTGGTGGACTTCGGCGACGACGACACCATCGCCGCTGTGGTTGCCTTTGAGCGGTGAGCTGGCGTCTCGGTTCCCAGGCTCAGCGGGCTCTGCGTGGTCCGCGGTGGGAACGGCATTGTATCAGCCGGTATTCCCGGGCTTCAGCTGGCTGCCCCGCCGCACCGCCTCATCGCCAAAACGCTCGCGCAGGCAGCCCAAGGGATCCAGCAACCGGCGGTCGTGGTCGCTATCGCCATCTCCCCACAACGCCAGCTGGTAG
>JAUVRU010000105.1 GCA_030597485.1 Anaerolineae bacterium | reverse complement strand
TGGGCCAGGGTGCCGCCTTCGGACCAGGAAAGGCGGATGGCATACCACTCATCCGCGGCCAGCGTGCCCGCCGGCTTCCAGCTCAAGATGATCAGCTGATTGCGGCCCTGGAACAACTCGCCATCAGGCGGGCCCAGCAGATAGGGTGCCGTGAACCGGGGCGTCGGCGAGGGAGTAGGCGTTGCAGTCAGAGTGGCCGTCTGCGGCAGCACCGCGACGCTGGTCTCCGTGGGCGTAATGGTGCTGGTGGCTGTGGCGGTGGGAATGGCCGATGGCGTTGAGGTCGGCGTCACCGTTGCCGTGTGGGTGGCAGTGGGGATGGCCGTCGGCGTGCCGGTCATAGTCGCCGTCGCTGTGGGCGTTGGCATAAAGAACGCAACTACCTGGTTACTGTGCCGTTCCACATCAGCCCGGATGTGGAACACACCGGCTACGCTAGCCACCACCAGCAGCGCGATGCCAGCCCACCGGAAATACTGTCCTGCCCCGATCAAGAAGGCGAAAGGGCGTGTGCTCAGGTCGGCACCGCAAGAAGCACAGACGAGATGCTCGTCCGTGTTCGGGTGACCGCATACGCCGCACCGGATCCGATGCTTCTTGATTGGTTCGGGCTGACCGCACACCGGGCACACCGACCACTGGCGCTCAACAGTGCTTCCACACCCCCGACATTGCAACGCCATTCCTCACCACTCTCTCCGAAAAGATGGATTCGATGTCATACAATACTCCTGGAAGCGCAACTGCTCAGGCTGCTGCCCAAGTCGCGCCAAATTCGCCGCGATTGGGGGACTTGGGGATGAGAATTGGAATGGACATCCCGTCATCCCGTAGTCCCGGCCCGGAGTTTCCTGATTCCCAGGTATGCCTGAGCGGTAACCTGGAAGCTATGTCCAAATCGGTGGCCATCCTGGCACCCCCCGGGCTGCTCACGACACGTATTCGGCCTCCGAGAGCCCCCGGGACGCACCTGGACTGTCCCCCGTCTGCCTGGCTTCCCGCTCAGAACAGGCTAGTCCAATCCATGGCCGTTATCGGCCGGACGACGTCGAAGTAGCTGACAACTACCATCAATCCCAGCAGAACTGCCAGCCCCACGAAATGGATGATTCCCTCGCGGGCCGGATCGACACGCCGGCCGCGGATAGCCTCCACAACGATGAAGAAGATGCGCCCGCCGTCCAGAGCCGGCAAGGGCAGCAGGTTGGTGATGGCCAGCGCCGTGCTGATCAACCCGACCAGGCTGAGCAGGGGATACCACCACCCCATCTGCACCGTGGCGTTGACGGCCTCGGACGTCAGCTGATAGATCCCATAGGGTCCAATGGGGCGCACCGCCCCCGCCGGGATGAGCCCTC
The DNA here is from genome assembly GCA_030597485.1 of Anaerolineae bacterium. GTDB lineage: Bacteria > Chloroflexota > Anaerolineae > 4572-78 > NAK82 > JAUVRU01. The sequence goes on along the minus strand of JAUVRU010000105.1, from coordinate 5,618 downwards.
GCAGGATGAGCAAGGGCACGCTCAAGGTAAGCGCAATGACGCCAAATGTTTGCTTCACCCCCAACCACAGAGACTGAATGGGTGGATAGTACACTATGTTCACTTTTGAGACGGCTGACTTGATGCTGACACCCATCGCCCCTTCCCCTTCCGGCGGGTTGGCACGGAGCATAATCGACCTCTGGATCGTGTCTTGTCCCCGTTTGATACTCAGCTCCGCCGTCTCTCCCATCCGCTCCTGAGTCAATGCTACCAGCTGATCAGGCGATGTCACCGGGATGCCGTCCATGCTGATGATGATGTCGCCCATGCGCAGACCAATGCTCTCAGCAGGTGAGCCGCCCGCCACAGCCATCACTATCACGTTGTCGCTGGCAACCGCTTCCGGTGCGCCCAACATATAGGTGGCAGCGAAGACCACAATCGCCAGCACTATGTTCATAGCGGCACCGGCCACCAGCACGGCAACACGCACTCGCTTGCTCTTGCTGGCGAAGCTGTTGGGGGCGTTGGGGTCCTCTTCGCCCAACATGCGGACGTAACCGCCAAAGGGGATGAGGTTGACATTGTATTCGGTGCCCCGTGCCAGCTTCTCCACCACGCTGGCGGGTTTGCCGTACTTCTGGATGATGTCCTCGTCGGACATGTCGTCGTCTACTGCTTCGATCCGGGTCACCACCTCGCGGTCATCGGGATCCACTTCGCTCTGATAGGCCACGCGTCCGGTTGCCTCGATCTGGCGCGAGACCTTCGTCTTCCGCCCAATGATCATATCCGTTCCATCCAGTGTTATCTCGCCCTCGGACTGCCATAGAGTGAACAGGCGAGGCGGGTAGCCAAAGGCGAACTCGTCTACCTGAATCTTGGCTCGTTTGGCCACAATGAAGTGGCCCAGCTCGTGGACAAACACCAGTATGCCCAACACCACCACAAACGCGATAATCGTCACCATGTCACATCAAGCCCTTTGGATTCTGGTTGGTACCAACTCTGGGTACTCCACGGCCTTCCAGTCAAGACGGACTGCGGTAGGCCACATTTATCGTTCAACATCCCTCCAACGGGGAAAGGGATCATTCATCGTTCACACCGTCCCAGTGTCCAGGGATCATTCATGATTCAATTCAGTCTCCGGCCGGTTTGAGGAGAACGGGCAGCGGGCCGGAGCGCAACAGCATCGCCAGCGTGCAGGCGTCGTCGAGTGTGGCATTTCCAGTCAGCTCGATGAGACCCTGCCGATTGGTCAGCGGCGTGCGCACTACCGGACAGTTGAGCACCTGGCCGTCAACCACCAGGCACAGGTAGTAGCCGCGCTGACCGACCGTATGGGCCGCCAACAGCTGGTCTCCGGCCGGCGTGAGGACGAACTCAATGACCGGCCGGTCCTGCTTGCCCATCCGGGCCTCGGCAGTGACGAAGTGCTCCGCGGTGAGCACCACCTGGTACACGCCCCGCTCGGGATGGGGCCAGGGACCGGTCTCCACCGTACTACCGATAGGCAGGAACTCGGTGCCGCCCTCCACAATCTCCACCAGGCCAACCCGACTCGCCTCGACAACGACTCGCCCCTGGGGAAGATCAGGCGGCACGGACACCACCAGCCGGTCCCCTTGCCGTACCCAGCCCAGTGCGCCACCATTCTCCGGGCACAACCCCCGGAGCCGGTTCTGCAGCACGCTGCCGGCGGTCAGCAAGTCTTGCCAGCTGGCTGGCTGTGTTGCCTCCAGCACCAGGACCGTCGGCGTTGCCCCGACAGCCGGCGGGTGCCTTCCGGTCAGCGCCCGATAGAGCAGAATCAACGATATGGCCAGAGCCAGTGCGTAGTACCCGACAAACGTTCGCCTTCCGATCACCAAATTCCTCTTCGGTTACGCTCCTCTCTCCTCGCTCTGGTATGCAGGTATTATACTACAAGTTGGGTCAGTTGGAAACCGTACGTTACTCCCAATTTGCGCCCCGAACAAGGGCAGTAGGGATAAAGCAGGGAAACAGTAGGCTTCTGGTAGGGAAGGGTTCAATCTGAACGCTGCATGCCAGGAATTGACGCCAGGTCACGCATCACTTAGAATCTGACTACAGCCAACGAGGTGAATGCATTACTATGTCGAAGCCAATAGCCGCTTTGGTCGGCCGGCCCAATGTGGGCAAGAGCACGCTGTTCAACCGCTTCGTGGGACGGCGGGTTGCCATCGTCGAGGACCTGCCCGGCACCACGCGCGACCGGCTTTACGCCGATGCCGACTGGGCCGGTGTGGATTTTCTGGTGGTGGATACGGGCGGGCTGGAAGTAACGGATATCGCCCGGCCGGCCGCCGACCCCACGAAACCACCTGCCATCGGCCAGACTGCTGGCGTGGAGAGCGGACTGTTCCTGGAGGAAATGCGCCAGCAGGCGCAGATAGCGATTCAGGAGGCCGACGTGGTGGTCTTCCTGGTGGATGGCGGGACCGGCCTGACACCCCGCGACCAGGAAGTGGCCGACGTCTTGCGCCGCACCGACAAGCCCGTCCTCTTGGTAGTCAACAAAACCGAGACCGCCCGCCGTCGCGCCGACGCCGTGGAGTTCTATACCCTGGGTCTGGGTGACCCTGTCCCTATCAGCGCGCTGCACGGCCAAGGCATTGGCGACCTGCTGGATCTGATCGTTGAGTCCTTCGGTCCGGCGGCAGAGCTGGCCAAAGATGAGGAAGAAGACGAACGCCCCAAGATCGCCATCGTGGGGCGGCCCAATGTGGGCAAGTCATCGCTGCTCAACCGGCTCCTGGGGCAGGAGCGGGGCATCGTCAGCGAGGTGCCGGGCACCACCCGTGACGCCATCGACACCTATCTCGAATGGGATGGGCAACAGATTGTCCTGATCGACACCGCTGGCGTGCGTCGGCGGGGCAAGATTACCCCCGGCGTGGAGAAGCATAGCGTGCTGCGCACGCTGAAGGCCATCAATCGTGCCGATGTCTGCCTGCTGCTGATTGACGCCCAGGTCAAGGTGACCGCCCAGGATCAGCACATTGGCGGCTACATTCTGGAGGAGGCCAAGAGCGTGGTGCTCCTGGTCAACAAGTGGGACCTGGTGGAGAAAGACAGCTACACCATGGGCGAGTATACGCGCGACATTCGAGCCGCGTTGGGATTCCTGGACTACGTGCCGGTGCTCTTCATCTCTGCCTTGACCGGACAGCGGGTGAACCAGGTGCTGGAGGTGGCCTTTCGGGTGCTGGGCTAGCGACAGCATCGCATCTCCACCGGGGACGTCAACCGCTTGCTGCGCGATGCCGTCGCCCACCATCCGCCCAAGAGCAAGACAGGTCGGCAGCTGAGGTTCTACTACGTCACCCAGGCGGAAACGGAACCACCTACCTTTGTCTTCTTCGTCAATGATACGGAGATGGTTCACTTCACGTACAAACGTTACCTGGAAAATCGCATTCGCGAGTTCCACGGCTTTCTGGGCACACCGCTGCGTCTGCTGTTCCGCAGCCGGGAAGACAGGTGAGAGTCAGTAGGTCACGCTTCGAGCGTGACACCTCACCCAGACGGAGGCGTCACGCTGCCCCGTGCCGAGACGCCGCCAGGGGCGTGCCCGTCTGACGAGTATGGAGCTAGTTCGTGTCAGAGGAAAATGCAATATGGGCAAAACGATGAGCCTTCACAATCTGCGGGAAATGTTGACGAAGCCGGGCTGTGCTGTGTGCCGCCTGACAACCGAGGCGACCGAAGGGTTTTTCCGGAGCCTGCTCTGGGAGAGCGTCAATGACCCCGACGCCCGCAGCGACATCCGCCAGGCATGGGGCTTCTGCCATCAACACGCCTGGCAACTGGCACAACATCAGGATTCGCTGGGCATAGCCATCATCAACCGCGATGTGTTGGGGAACGCGCTCAGGACAATCGAGAAGGCGCAATTCCAGGCACTGCCCCCCTTGTCATTGGGCCGAGCCCGCGAGAGCCTGAGTCCGGGGCAGCCTGCTGCCGCCACCGCCGAACTGGTGGCCCAATTGACCCCCCGGTCAACGTGCCCGGCGTGCGTGCAGGAGGAGAAGACGGAGGTGATGTCGCTGCGGGCGCTGATGAAGCATCTCCTGGCCGAGCAGGGGTTGCTGGCTGTCTACCAGTCATCAGACGGATTGTGTCTGCCCCACTTCCGCCAGGCGCTCACCTATGTGCGCACCGAGTCGGTCTTCGAGGCGCTGGTGAGCGGGCAACGGGCCATATGGGAGCGACTGGTCGACCACCTCAGCCAGGCCATTCGCAAATGCGACTATCGTTTCAAGGATGAGCCCCGAGGCGAGGAGGTCGGTGCCTGGCTGCGGTCCACCACAGCGCTGGCGGGCGAGCGTGGGGACCGGCGGGATGCAGCGCTGAATCGCAACCGTCGGCTTCCCAAGAAGGGTTGAGGCGTCAGTCATCTCACAGACAGATGACGCCTCAACCCCACCGGGAAAGGTCAGTGGGCTGCAATGTGTTGCCAGCCCTCAGCTGGCTGCGGCCACCGCTTCTTCAGATTCGATGCGTTCTCGCTTGGTCTCCAGCGCCGTGGCGGCCGTGTTGCCCAGGATCAAGAGCAGGGCCACATCCGCCTCCGAGAACTCCTCGCCATCCTGTTTGTTCAGCAGTTCGATCACACCCACGAGATTGTCGCCCACGGACATCGGCACGCAGATGAGGCTGCGGGTGACAAAGCCAAATGCGTCATCAACCTGGGGCGAAAAGCGCCAGTCCTGCCTCGGGTTGTTGGCAATGACTGGCTCTCTCTCGGCGGCCACCCATCCGGCAATGCCAACATCGGCGCCGATTCGGTGGCCCCGCAGCTCACCGCGAACGTCCCCGTGAACCACGGCAAACACCAGCTCGTCGGTCTCTCCATCGAGGAGCAGCACAGACCCGTCGTCAGCCATCACCAGGCTCATAGCGTGGTGGAGGATCCTATCCAGGAGTTCAAGCAGATCCTCTTCTGACGCAATCTCCTGCGCGGCCAGGTGCAGGTCTTCCAGCGCCGTCACGTAGTACCGGATCCCCTCGTTTTCCTCTCGCAGAGACTTGATATCTTCCTGTAAACGGCTGTTCTCTGCCTGCAACCACCGGATCAAGTGAGTCGTCGACTCGTTCATTGTTGCCTCCCGTCGCACGCAACTCTGTCACCAGCCCAAACAGCCAGCACCCGCCCTTGAGAGGGGACCGTCTCAAGAAACGTGAGCCCACCTACTCTCACATGATACCAGAAATTCGCACTTTTTACAACCTCGGGGCAGAGACTTCCGAAGTTTGCCCGCACTTACCGGTTCTGCCGCCAGACACGGCCTTATGTCTGCCAGGATGGGTGCAGGCCAACACCCAAACTTCGGAAGTCTGGGGACTCCGCTGCCCCCATGTCCACCTTCGTTGACAGGCCTGACCATCCGAGGTACAATCTCGCTGACTCAACAGATCGAGGTATCACCCAGTTTCTTGGGTGCCCCCAACCTCCCGGAGAGATGGCTGCAACGAGTTGAGAAACCCACCAGAATTGGGGACACACCCATTGCTCGCAACGAGGGCTTTCTCCATGACAACAGACAGACTTGAAACGGCTTCCGGTAGCACCGTGGGTTGGCGCCAGCGTGGTCGGTCCTCAGACGTGA
>JAUVRU010000449.1 GCA_030597485.1 Anaerolineae bacterium | reverse complement strand
TTGCAACCGCCACACCTACACCGGGGACACTGGTGCCGCCACCCAGCGTCGACACCCAGCAATCTGCCGGCACCGGGACCAGTGTATCGGTCATCAACTGGACCAAGTTCTGGGACACGGTGATGGTGGCCGTTGCCTATCCATGGCTGTGCTGTGGGATTGCTTTATTGTTGCTGGTACCGGTTGGTCTCATCTACCTGGAGATCAAGGGCCGGCGCCGTCCGCCGAAACTGCCTGAACCGTTGCGGGGAAAGGCCGGAAAGGAAAAACCGAAGGAACCAAACCGGCCTGACGCATGAATAGCGAGTTAGTGGATTGAATAGCCCGCCATCTGTCCGTGGTTACTTGCCCTCTGAGAGGACTGGTTTCCATGGAAGGGCATTGGATGATGCGACCTGGGTAGCGTTACTCGCGCTGACCCTGGTCGCTTTTGTGTTGCGTGCGTGGCATCTTGACACGCAGAGCCTGTGGCGCGACGAAGTAGATGTGGTTCGTTTTGCGGGTTGGCCTCTCTCTCAATTGGTGCAGAGCCTGACGGTGGCCCGGCACAATGGCCCGCTTTATTACGTGCTGATGCGAGGCTGGTTGACCCTGGCAGGCCACAGTGAGTTCGCGCTGCGATTCCCCTCTCTGGGTTTCAGCGTGGTGGTCGTGCCGCTCACCTGGCAGGTTGGAGCGCAGTTGGTCGGTCGCCGCGCTGCCCTGCTGGCTGCGCTGCTGGTAGCTATCTCACCCTATTTAGTGTGGTATGGCCAGGACGCCAAGATGTATGCTCTGGTCAGCGCGCTTACCTTGCTGGCAATGACCTGTCTGTGGAAGGCGCTGGCTACTGGGCGGTGGCAGTGGTGGGCTGGCTTTGTGATTGCTGCCAGCCTCTCGCTGTATGTTCATATGCTGGCGGCGCTCATGATACCTGTGTACGCCGTTGGTCTTCCGTTGGCCTATCCCCGGTTTCGGTCACGGTGGCGAGGATGGTTGATTTCGCTGAGTCTGCTTACCGTGCCCTACATCCCCATGGCGGCCTGGCAACTGCCGCTGGTGCTGGGGGCTCACGACACAGGACACCCTTCTTACGCACTCAAGCAGATTGTGTCCTTATTGTTCAACCTGTACGCGCGCGGGGTGGCTATGGTGGGCGGCTGGGTTGCACTGGCTGCCTTCATGTTTGCCATTCTGGCGGGAGTCGTCGTGACTGGTGTTCGGACCAACGGCCGGCTGGTCAGGGTGAAGCTCTTTCTGGTGCTGTGGTTGTTTCTGCCTGTTGGGCTCGTGTACCTGATTTCACTGCGAGCGCCTGTCTTCGAGCCACGCTATCTGATCTACGTGGCTCCGGCCTTCTATCTGTTGGCTGCGCTGGGTATCCTGGGGCTGGCTCGACTGGTGCCAGTCGTTGGCGGTGTGCTGCTGGTGTTGGTTCTCTCGTACAGCCTGTTGGGTCTGGCAACGCAAGCGGTCACCCCGATCAAGTCGGACTTTCGGGCAGCGGCAGCCTACGTGATGGCTCACCATCAGAGCCACGAGCCAATCATGTTCCAAATGCCCTACGTGCGTCACACCTTCGACCATTACTTCGACGCCGACTATGTGGCGCTTGAAGGCCCCTGGACCAATGACGACAAGAGCGTGGAGAGCGTGGCGTCGCTGATGGCATCCAGCGTGGGGGAGCACACGGATGTGTGGTTGGTTGTCTCTGAAGAGTGGTTGTGGGACTCGCGTGGCCTGACGCGGGCATGGCTCAATACTCACGGTGAGTCAGTTGAGTCGGCCCGCTTCGCCCTCGTTGACGTGTACCACTACCGTGTGGCTGGTACTCACTGACAGACAGAAGAGCGTGAGCAATCCTGTGCGTGCCCCGCTTCGTGCTCTGCGGGGCGTGCCCCGCCTCGTGTTGTGCGGGGCGATTTGGCGGGAACGGGAGAGGAGTTGATGGGCTGGGCAAAGGCCGTGCCGAACATCTGGTGGCCTCACACGTACGTGGGAACTCCTTCGACCCCCTCCCACGCGAATCGTCGTTGAGTGTGGGGTGTGTTTGTGGTATAATCTGAGTCAAATGATACGACCTGAGTTCGACGGAGTCCTCAAGAACCTACCCACTAAGCCGGGTGTCTATCTGTTCAAAAGCGCGGCTGATAGGATCATATATGTCGGCAAGGCAGTGAATCTGCGGGCACGGGTGCGCTCGTATTTTCATGTGTCGGCGCAACAGACGCCCAAGACGCGGCGACTGGTAAGAGATATCGCTGCTATCGAGTTTATCGTGTCTCGCGGTGAGCTGGAGGCGCTGCTGCTGGAAAACACACTCATAAAGAAGCACCAGCCGCGCTACAATGTTCACCTGAAGGACGATAAGCGCTACCCCTACATCAAGGTACACTGGCAAGACCCCTTCCCCCGCGTTACCACCACCCGGCATATCCTGGATGATGGTGCCCGTTACTTCGGCCCCTACACCATGGCCTCAGCGGCCCATCAGTCCCTGGACACGGTGCGCAGGTTATTTCCCTATTTGACCTGTACTCGCACCATCACCGGGCAGGACGAGCGCGCATGCCTGTATTACCACATCGGCCGTTGTGCTGCGCCTTGTATTGGTGCGGTCAGCCAGGAGCAGTACCGGGCCATTATGAAGCAGTTGTGCGATTTCTTGTCGGGGCGTACGGAGTCGGTCATCACACAGTTCCGGCGTCAGATGCAAGAGGCATCGGAGGCGCTCGATTATGAGAAGGCCGCCAGCCTCCGCGACCAGATTCAGGCCATCGAGCACATAGTCCAGAAGCAGACGGTGATGAGTCCCGATTTGGCTGACCACGACGTGATCGCCTTCGCCCGGGAAGATTCTGATGCCTGCGTGCAGGTTTTCTTCGTCCGAGGGGGACGGCTGATCGGTCGCGAGTATTTCCTGCTGGATGGGACTGATGAGGAAGGCGACCGAGCGATTGTAACCAGTTTCATCAAACAATTCTACGATCAGGTGAGCCAGGTGCCGCCGGAAATCCTGCTGCCCGAGGAAGTGGATGAGGTGATGATCATTCGGGACTGGTTGCGCAACAAACGAGGCGCTGGCGTGGTGTTGAAAGTGCCGCGTCGGGGTCAAAAGCGCGAACTGGACAAAACGGCCACCGAGAATGCAGCTGAGACGCTGACACATTTGCGCAGCCAGTGGCATAACGACGAGAGCAG
>JAUVRU010000114.1 GCA_030597485.1 Anaerolineae bacterium | reverse complement strand
GGCGTGAGGCCAGGCGTGGCCTGCAATAGCGGGGCGAGGGTACCGGGGGCGTGGGGTGTGGCCATGCGGGTACCCGACATCTGCACGTAACCGGGCGCAACCGGCGATCCCAGCATTGTGCCGCCAGCCTGCGCGGACACGATGCCGGCACCGGGAAATGCCAGGTCGGGTTTAGCCCGTCCATCACTCGTCGGTCCCCTGGAGGAGAAGGTGGTCGTCTTGTCAGCATCGTCCACTGCCCCCACGGTGATGACCCAACGGGCACAGCCAGGGGAGCCGATGGTAGAGGTATCGGGACCGTTGTTGCCCGCCGCCGTGCACACGACGATGCCTAGCTGGCGAACCACTTGGTCGCACAAAGTGGACAGGGCATCGGTGCCGTCGCCCGATCCCTCGCCCCCCAGCGACAGGTTAATGACCTGAACGCCCTGCTCCACCGCCCACTCAATGCCGGCCATCACGCCGCTCATAGACCCAGAGCCGCGAGCGTCCAGCACCTTGGCCACGTACAGGCTGGCTGCCGGTGCCACACCCCGATACTTCCCATCGGAGGCAGCGCCGCTCCCGGCAGCAATCCCGGCCACGTGCGTGCCGTGCCCATTGTCGTCCCTGCCGTCACCACCAACGAAGCTGGCTGTGGCCACGATCCGTCCAGCGAAATCGGCGTGGTGAGTGTCGATGCCGGTGTCCAGAATGGAAATCTTCACTCCCTCACCCTGCGGACCAGCCGCCCACACCGATGGCGCCTGGATGTGGGGCACCGATACGTCCAGGCAGGCGTGAACTGGCAGGTCAGGCCAGATGTACTCCACTGTCTCGTCGCGACTCAATGTCTCGATCTCTGCGGCAGGAACACGCATGGCGGTGGCGGACACCAAATGGAATTGGTAAGTCACCTCAGCATTGGCCACCGTCGCCTGCGCAGAGAACACCCCATACCGGTGACGCACGATGATCCCCATCGGCTGATCCCCAGCTGTGGCTCTCACCCGGGCCTGCAGGCCACGGGCCATTTTCCCCGACCTCATTGGCATCTCCCCTCGTCGCATCGCTGTGACCGGCCGATCTTCCTCCATTGAAACGATCCAAGCCTCGCTGAGCAATGACAGAGCCGCTTCCGCCCGTCCCGTGACCGACACGCCGGGCAGCAACCTGAACTTGTGTCCTACTTCCAGGCCCACATCAGAAAACCGTGACAGATGGGGTGTCGGGTCTCCATCGGTACGTACAATCACAGCCACTACCTGATCGGGAGCAGCCATCAATCTCCTACGCAAACTGGCATTCATTTTCTGCATATCCACATCTCCCCCAACCGCGCCTATCATACCACGTCAGTTGGTGGCTTGTCAATGGGATTCCCATCCTTGACACCATCGCAATCGCGACTATAATTGTTGTAGTAGTAAGCACATTAAGGATGGTGTTGGATAATCCTGGATAGGACTGGCAGTCCTGATCACGAGTCCTCACACAAGCTCAGCCAGTCCGATCCTATTGCATACGATTTTTCCAACAGTATTGTTGAGGTGGAGGCGACCTGCGGTGAGTAGCATGTTGGAGCCGGACCCGTTTGACCAGTACACAGATGTGCATTTCGCAGCCAAACGACTCAGCATCCACCCGGAATCGGTCAAGCGCCTGATCAGGTCCGGCAAACTGCCAGCCAGGAAGTTCGCCAACAAGTGGTTTGTGCGAAAGGACATACTGGAGCAATTCGCCGGCCTGTACGTGCCCCGGCCGGGCAACAGAAGGAAGCTGCTGTGAGCCGATAGCACCGCCGCACGTTCTTCGACCTTGGGCATCATTAACAACCTGATGACTTTGAGACTCGTTCGACATGGCGAAACGAAGGTCTGGTAAGAAAAAGACATCCGCGCCCCCTGTTCAGCCTGAAATGATCGGGGTGATCCTGCTGGCGCTGGCGCTGCTCACCGGTCTCAGCCTGGTATCGTTCAGTCAGGGATCGATCACAGAGCAATGGCTGCGTGCCCTGCGCAACCTGATGGGCTGGGGGATGTATCTGGCCCCGGTTGTCCTGGCCGGCATGGGCGTCTGGCTCTTGCGCCGTTTCGCCACCGAGGACCTCCAGGAGAGGTGGGAGAAACCGATCGGGGCACTGCTGCTCTTCCTGCTGCTGCTGGCCTCCTTCCATCTGATCAGCCCCGGCGCCGGCCTGGCCAATCTGGACCAGTCTGGCGGCGGTGGTCTTCTGGGGTGGGCAATCGGCGAGCTGCTGGTGGCAGCGATCGGCAAGCCGGGTAGCGTCGTGATTCTGATTGCACTGGGCATCGTGTGCCTGGTGCTTGTGTCTGGCCTGTCGCTGGCGGAACTGCTGGCACCGGTACGCCGCGGAATCGAGAGAATCAGCGAATGGCGGCGTCAGCGCGAACTGGCCCGCATCAGCAGACAACCGCTGTCGCCCCTGCTCGAGAACATACTGCATTCCCCCAATCTGCTCCAGCGTCTGTTTTCCCCTGGTGCCCAGACGCCCACCGTTCAGGGGTTGAGTTCCTCCTCCACCAGCCGCTCTGACCAGCCAGGCGCGCCTGCCGATCAGCCCTCCACCGTGCCATCAGAAGCCGGGATACGCGCCCAGGCCCCGGGAGTGCTCTTCCCCCCAGTGCTGGGCGCGCAGACTTGGCGGCTCCCTCCGCTGGAGAGCATTTTCGAGGAGGGGCTTGAGCACGAGGTGAGCCAACAGGAGCTCCGTGGCCGGGCCAAGACCATTGAGGAAACGCTGGGCAGCTTCGGCATCGAAGCCAAAGTACACGAGATCAATCCCGGCCCGGCTATCACCCAATTCAGCGTAGACCCCGGTTACATGAACACGAAGGACGCCCAGGGCCGACCACGCAAAGTGCGGGTTTCCCGCATCGTCAACCTGACCAACGACCTGGCTCTGGCCCTATCTGCCTCCCCCATTCGCATCGAGGCACCTATCCCTGGGCGACCCTACGTGGGCATAGAGGTGCCCAACGTCACCAGGTCCATGGTATCCCTGCGCAGCAGTATGGAGTCAGCGATCTTTCGGAACGCCAAGGGGCCGCGGCGCTTCACCCTCGGTCGCGACGTTGCCGGCCAGCCGGTCGTAGCTGATCTGGCTTCAATGCCGCATCTCTTGATTGCCGGCGCCACCGGATCGGGCAAGAGCGTGTGCATCAATGCCATCATCGCCTGTCTCCTGAGCATGCACACGCCCGAGACCCTCCGCCTGCTGATGATGGACCCCAGGATGGTTGGGCTGGTCAACTACACCGGCGTCCCCCACCTGCTGGCTCCGGTAGTGGTGGACGTGGAGCGTGTCATAGGGGTGCTTAACTGGGTGACACGGGAAATGGACCGCCGCTACAAGGTCTTCTCCCAGCTGGGTGTGCGCAACCTGGTCGGCTACAACGAGCTGATGGTCAGCCACGACGAGTCAATCATGCCCTACGTGGTTGTGGTAATCGACGAGCTGGCAGACTTGATGATGACGGCGCCCGACGAGATGGAACGCGCCATCACCCGCATCGCTCAGATGGCACGCGCTACCGGCATTCACCTGATCATTGCCACCCAACGTCCCTCCACTGACGTTGTGACCGGCCTGATCAAGGCCAACTTCCCGGCTCGCATTGCGTTTGCCGTCACCAGCCAGATCGACTCCCGCGTCATCCTGGACACACCCGGGGCTGAACGCCTGCTCGGTCGCGGCGACATGCTCTTCATGGCTCCCGACAGCAGCAAACTGCAACGTCTGCAGGGCGCGTTCGTTTCTGACCGAGAGCTGGCTCGCCTGATCCGCTACTGGAAGGGATCCCATACCGGGGATGAGACCTCGGCCAGCCTGGCCCAAGCTTCCGTGTCCAGCCTCAGATCGAGCCTGGATGTCAGCCAGCCAGTGCAGCCAATGCTGTGGCCTGATCTCGACACCACCCACCAGTCTGCGGGAGCCAAAACAGACGAAGACGACTTGCTGCCCAAGGCCATCGAGATGGTGCGTTCCCAACAGCGGGCCTCCATCTCGCTGTTGCAGCGACGCCTGCGTATCGGCTATGCCCGCGCGGCCCTGCTGATTGACCTGATGGAAGAAGAGGGCATCATAGGCCCTGACCAAGGAGGCGGCCGCTCTCGCCAGGTGCTCCTGGCAGCCTCTGACAACGAGATGTGAACGGAGGGGTTGATTTTGGCAGAGATCGTGCGCCTGTTGGTGTTGATCGTAGTCGTTCTACCTCTCGTACTGCTCCTCTCGGGACCCGCGCTGGTGCTGGCTGCCTTGAGGGGCAGGCAGCGAGTGGGACCGATTGTCCTGAATCCAGGTCAGCGGGGGCGGTTCGGGCGGGTATGGGCCTGCCTGCTGGGATTGCTGCTGTGGCTGGCTGTGTGGGGTGGGCTAGCCTTTCTGCTCGGCCGAACACTGCGGCCAACGACCGTGGCCCACGTTCCGCCGCCTACCCTGGTGACCGTCAGTCCGGCGCCGGCGCCGGAGACGCCGACGGCAGTGGCAACTGCCACTCCACCGCCGTCGAGCACGCCGCTGCCACCTCCCACGCTTACAGCAGAGCCCACTCACGCTCTGGAGGAAGCCACGCCCACGGCAATCCTGGCACCCCCGACCGAAACGGTGCCGGCTTCGCCGTCACCGCCGCCGCCCACACCCACACCCACACCCTTGCCCTTACCCACCCCTGCCCAGACGTCCCAGCCAGATCAGGCGGCCCTGGCCATCGCGGCAGTCGAGGCCGCCAACGAGCAGCTACGTATGACCGTGGTTCAGCCCAGTGAAGAAAACCTGGCCGCCCTCGAGCAGCACTGGAAAGAGAGTTCGCTGGACAAGGCAAAGGCCTTTGCCATCAGTCTTCACCAGGTAGTCGGTGCGCCGATGGAGGTAAGCTACGTTTACCTGATTCCCCCTACGGTCAGCCAGCAACTGACATCCAGCGCCTTGTTCGTCAATGCCACCGAGGTGTGGACGTATTCCGGGTCTCGTGACTCCCACACCGAAACATATGAGTTCTTCTACACCCTGGCCCAGCGTGACGACCAATGGGTGATCATCGACTACGTCTACCGCAACGGTCCTCTGAGCACACCACCCCACAGATTTGGGTCGTTGTTTCCCACCGGTCAGCAGCGCTCGTCAGCATCACTGACCAGTTTCCTCAACACCTCAGGAGAGAGTTTTGCCAAAAGCCCAGACACGCTACGTCTGCCAGCAGTGTGGCAGCTCCCAGGCCAAATGGATGGGGCGCTGCCCCGAATGCGGCGAATGGAACTCGCTGGTTGAGACCCTGGTGGAGCCCCCAGCCCGACGTGCGGGGGCCAGCCCTCAAAGCCAGCCTTGCCTGTTGCCCGAAGTAGCCACCGACAGCTTCGCCCGCATTTCTCTGACTATTGGTGAGCTGGACCGCGTGCTGGGTGGCGGGCTGGTGCCCGGCTCCCTGGTGCTCATCGGCGGTGACCCGGGCATCGGCAAGAGCACCCTCTTGCTGCAGGCATCAGCCGCACTGGCATCAGTCAGAGGACCTGTGTTCTACGTGTCGGGTGAGGAGAGCCCGCAACAGATCAAGATGCGGGCCGAACGCATCGGCATATCCGGCGATGGCCTGTACATCCTCGCCGAGACCAACATTGAGCTCATCATCGATCACATCGAGCAACAGCAGCCCCAGCTGGTGGTCATCGACTCCATCCAGACTACCTACCTGGACCAGCTACAGTCAGCCGCTGGCTCGGTCAGCCAGGTACGTGAGAGCGCGGCCCGTCTGATGCAGGTGGCGAAGCGACTCGCCATCCCCATGTTTCTGATCGGCCACGTCACCAAAACAGGTGCCATTGCCGGTCCCCGCATCCTGGAACACACCGTAGACACCGTCCTTTACCTGGAAGGTGACCGGTTTCATACGTACCGGCTCTTACGCTGCGTCAAGAATCGGTTTGGCGCTTCCAGCGAGGTGGGTGTTTTCGAGATGCAAGACACTGGAATGGTCGAGGTCGCCAATCCCCGCCAGGCGTTTCTGGCAGAACGGTTGCCGAACGCCCCTGGCTCGGCTGTCGCGGTGACATTGGAAGGGCCTCGCCCCCTGCTGGTTGAGATCCAGGCATTGAGCAGCACCACCAGCTTCGGCAACCCCCGTCGCACCGCCAACGGCGTCGACCTGAATCGGCTGTGGCTGTTGGTCGCTGTTCTCAGTAAGCGCGTGGGTGTACGTCTGAGCGACCAGGATGTCTTCGTGAATGTCGTGGGCGGCCTCCGGGTGGGAGAGCCAGCTGCCGACTTGGCCCTGGCGTGCGCCATCACCTCCAGCTTCCGCGACGTTCCCGTGGCCGATGACCTGGTCATCATAGGCGAGGTTGGCCTATCCGGTGAGCTGCGAGCGGTGAGCCAGCTGGAGACCCGGCTGAGGGAGGCCGCCAAGCTCGGCTTTCGGCGTTGCCTGGTATCCCAGTCGCGTTCCTTGGGCAAGTTGAAACCACCCGATATAGAGATTCTCGGCGCCCGGACGCTGGCTCAAGCGCTTGAGACGGCGCTGACCAGCTGATGCACGTAACCGGAGCCCCGGCTCGTTGAAGAAACCAGGCGCCGCAGCGAGGGAAACAGCGACCCGTGATTGACCCCACCGATATCCGACTGGACGACGTGGTGCAGATGCGCAAACCGCATGCCTGTGGCGGAAACGAGTGGCGCGTCGTCCGGCTGGGCACTGACATCGGCATACGCTGTCTCACCTGCGGCCGGAAGGTATTGATACCGCGCGGACAGTTTGCCCGACGAGCCAAAGCCATCAGCCGCCGCGACTCTCCTCAGATCGAACAGCCTCCCCCAAGAATGTGACAACGTATATCGAATGTGGTATACTTCGGCCCGATGGCCGGGCTCCGCCCGAACTATCCGGGCTTTCG
>JAUVRU010000025.1 GCA_030597485.1 Anaerolineae bacterium | reverse complement strand
TGCAGCACAAGGACACGCCGGTGATCCGAGGGATGATTGACCGAGTCAGTCATCTGGTTGAAGTTCAAGAGGTATAAGGAATGAAGTTGCACGATTTGCAGCCATCTCTTGGCAGTAAGAAGAATAGGAAGCGCGGTGGGCGAGGCATCGCTGCTGGACAGGGCAAGACAGCCGGTCGTGGCACGAAGGGCCAAGGCGCACGCACAGGGGGAGGCAAGGGGCCATATTGCGAGGGGGGTCAGCTGCCTCTGGTGCGCAGGTTGCCATACAAGCGAGGGTTCACGAACATCTGGCGGGTGGAGTACGCTGAGGTCAATCTGAGCCGACTGAGTCAGTTTGATGCCGGAAGCGAGGTCTCTCCTGCAACCCTGGCCGGGGCAGGTATCATAAAGTCGGCGCGGAAGCCGGTTGCCATTCTGGGGAGGGGCGAGTTGGACAGGCCCCTTACGGTCAAGGCGCATCGTTTCTCATCTGCCGCACGGGCAGGGATTGAGGCAGCTGGTGGGGCGGTGGAAGTACTGCCATCGGTGAAGTGAAGGACGGACTTGGCACTCCAGGAGAGTGACGATGTTTCAGGCAGTAAAGAA
Source organism: Anaerolineae bacterium (assembly GCA_030597485.1). GTDB lineage: Bacteria > Chloroflexota > Anaerolineae > 4572-78 > NAK82 > JAUVRU01. The sequence continues at coordinate 11,708 of JAUVRU010000025.1, read as the reverse complement.
CGCATTCACCCTACCCGATTTGCGCCGCAAGATCGTATTCACGTTCTTCATCCTGTTCGTCTATCGAGCAGCGGCCCACGTGCCGGTGGCCGGTGTGAATCAGGAAGCGTTGCGCGGCTTTCTGGAAAGTGGCGCGGCTGGCAGCCAGATCCTGGGTTTTCTGGATTTGTTGTCCGGCGGGGCCCTGTCGAATTTCTCGGTGATGGCGATGGGGGTGTATCCCTACATCACGGCGTCAATCATCCTGCAGTTGCTGACACCCATCAGCCCTCAGCTCGAGGAGATAGCCAGGGAGCCCGGTGGCCGAGACAAGTTGAATCAGTTTACCTACTACCTAACAGTGCCGTTGGCTGCGTTGCAGGGTTACGGGCAGGCAGTGTTTCTGCAGCGATCGGTGGGTATCAATGTCCTGCCCCACTTCGGCCTCGCCATGAACCCCCTGGGCACCATGGCTACCATTGCCACGATGACGGCCGGTACGATCTTCGCCGTCTGGCTGGGCAGCTTGATAACCGAGCAAGGTATTGGCAATGGCGTGTCCCTCATCATCTTTGGAGGCATTGTGGCGCGTTTGCCGCAGAACATAGGGGGGTTCGTTGTTCGTCAAGACTACGTAGGCCTGTTGATCTTCGCCCTGATCACGGCGGCCACCATAGGTGTCATCGTGATGATCCAGGAGGGACAGCGTCGCATCCCTGTCCAATATGGCAAGCGGGTACGGGGGACCCGGGTGTACGGTGGGCAGAGCGCACACATTCCTTTGCGCGTCAACAGGGCTGGCATGATCCGGCTCATCTTTGCGCAGTCCATTATGATATTCCCAAGCACGATTGCTAGCTATCTCTATCGTCCTGAGGAGACTGGCTTCTTCCAAAGCCTGATCAACGGCGTTTACGAGAACCTTCAACCGGCGGGCGATGCCTGGATCTATTGGGTTATGTATTTCTGTATGGTCGTAGCGTTTACCTATTTCTATACTGACGTCATCTTTCGGCAGCAAAACCTGGCCGAATCGCTGCAGCGACAGGGCGGGTTCATCCCTGGTATGCGGCCGGGCAAACGGACTGAAGAGTATCTGAATCGCGTCGTGCAGCGTATTACACTGGTGGGGGCGGTTTTTCTGGGCTCGGTGGCGATTCTGCCCTGGGTGGTGCAGCTGATTCCCGGATTGGGGCGTACAGGCGGGCAGACCCAGTCGCTTCTCATAACCAGCACTGGGTTGCTGATCGTCGTCGGTGTGGTTCTGGACACTATGAAGCAGCTAGAGGCGCAGTTGTTGATGCGTCACTATGAGGGCTTCATTAAGTAAGTAGTAGTGGTTGAGTGGTGTTTGCGTGGAGGAGAAACAAGGGAAGCCAGTCGAGCCGAAATACGTAGTCCTGTTGGGTCCGCCGGGCGCCGGAAAGGGGACACAGGCGGCCAGACTGCGCGAGAACATGGATCTGCCCCACATTGCCAGTGGCGACTTGTTTCGGGAGCACCTGAAGAACAAGACTGATTTGGGTTTGAAGGCCAACGCCTTCATGGAGCGCGGGGAGCTGGTGCCTGATGACGTGACCATCGCGATGGTCGTGGACCGGCTCTCTCGGCCTGACTGTGTCAGGGGGGCGCTACTGGATGGCTTCCCGAGAACGATAGCTCAGGCCGAAGCCCTGGATCGGGCGCTGGCTGGCGACGGGCGTAAGATCGGCGTCGTGCCTTGCATTACGGTGCCTGATGAAGTGCTGGTCGAACGGCTCAGTGATCGCTGGCTGTGCCCGATCTGCGGAGAGTTGTATCACGTTCTGTTTAGCCCTCCCAGACAGCCGGGAGTGTGCGACAACGATGGAGGCGAGCTGTATCAACGTGACGATGACAAACCCGAGACGGTGCGCAATCGACTCGCAGTTTATTGGGAGCAGACCAGCCCGCTGATCGATCACTACACCAGGCGGGGGATACTGGTTGAGATCAATGGTGACCAGCCGATTGACATGGTTCAGGCTGACCTGCGGGCGGCTGTGGCAGGCAATCCAGGATGACCAGAAAGGGGCCCGGGATCGAAAGGAAATCTGAAGAAGAACTGGCGCTGATGCGTCAGGCGGGGCGCATTGTGGGCGAAGTCCTGGCGATGATGCGTGAGAAGGCTGAGCCGGGAGTGTCCACCGGCCAGCTGGACGCAGTGGCTGAGGAGATCATCCGAGACTACGGTGCTGTTCCGGCTTTCAAGGGATACCCGCACAGCGGACACAACGATTTCCCGGCTTCCATATGCTCGTCTATCAACGAAGAGATCGTGCATGGCATACCCAGTGCGGACCGGGTACTCAATGAAGGAGACATCATCAGTATAGACGTGGGTGCCATTCACGGCGGCTTCTACGGTGACGCGGCGGTCACGCTGCCTATCGGCGAGGTGGATGAGGAGACTCAGCGGCTATTAAGGGTAACGAACGAGGCTTTAGCCGCTGGCATTGCTCAGGCCGGTGATGGCAATCACCTGTGGAATGTGATTCGTGCCATACAGTCGTGCGTGGAGCGGAATGGCTTCAATGTGCTGCACGCCTACCAAGGTCACGGCATCGGTCGCTTGATGCACGAGAAGCCGGACATCCCGAACTTCCTGGGTGAGCGTGGCCAACGACCGAAGAACTATGCGCTTCAGCAGGGAGTGACAATGGCGCTGGAACCCATGGTGGTGGTGGGTGAATGGCATACCAGGGTGCTGGATGACGGTTGGACCGTTGTCACTGCCGATGGCAAGCGTTCAGCTCATTTTGAGCACACCATTGCGGTCACAGATGGAGAGGCAGAGATCCTGACTCGCTGGTAGCGGGCCAGGTGGAAGCCGGCGGGCTGTGTGTGCTCGACGCCGGCCTGAGGAAGGATGATGAAGCAATGAAGGTGAAAGCATCAGTCAAGCGACGCTGTGAGAAATGCAAGATCATAAAGCGTAGGGGTGTTGTACGCGTGATTTGCTCCAACCCCAAACACAAGCAGCGTCAGGGTTAGAGGGTTGGTCGTGGCTCGGTGAACTAACTATCAGCGTGGCAGGGTGGGAACAACCCGGGCCGGCTGTTGAGTATGTCGCTGAGCTGCCCCAAGGAGGCTATCTTAGCTTATGGCACGTATTGCAGGAGTCGACCTACCGCGAGGGAAGCGTGTTGAGATCGGACTGACGTATATCTATGGGATTGGCCGCAGGAGCAGCCAGGATATTCTGCGACAATCGGAAGTGAGTCCAGACACGCGTGTAAGAGATCTGGCAGAGGACGAAGTTGTCCGCTTGCGCGAGGTGATTGAGCGGGATTACCGTGTGGAAGGTGACTTGCGGCGTGAGGTTCAGATGAACATCAAGCGCTTGCAGGAGATCCAGTGTTATCGTGGTCTGCGCCATCGGCGGAATTTGCCCGCGCATGGGCAGCGCACCCGCACCAATGCGCGCACCAACCGGGGCGCCCGCAGGACCGTGCCAGGTCGCAAACGAGTACGCGGTGGCAAGAAATAGGCCGGCATTCTGCATTATACCCATCGCACAACGTGACGGAGAGGCAATATGGCAAATGGAAAAAGTGGAGCACGCCGCAGATCCGGTCGGAGAGAACGGAAGAACGTACCGTATGCCCGTGCCTATGTTTATGCCACCTTCAACAATACGATCATAACTATCACTGACCAACAAGGGGACACACTTTCGTGGGCTAGCGGTGGATCGGCAGGCTTCAAGGGATCTCGAAAGAGCACGCCGTATGCGGCTCAGCTGGCAGCGCAGCAAGTGGCACGCACTGCCCAAGGACAGGGCGTGCAAGAGCTGGATGTGTTTGTCAAGGGGCCAGGGCCGGGTCGTGAGGCAGCTATCCGAGCTTTGCAGGGTGAAGGGTTTAGGTTGCGCTCCATCACCGATGTGACCCCGATTCCGCACAACGGGTGTCGTCCACCCAAGAAGCGTCGAGTGTAGCACCAGCGCAACAGAGTTATTGAGACTTAGGAGAGGACAACTTGGCACGTTACTGCGATTCAGTATGCAAATTGTGTCGTCGCGAGGGAGAGAAGCTGTTTCTCAAGGGTGAGCGGTGCTTCTCGCCGAAATGTGCGTTCGAGCGACATCCTTATCCGGGGGGTATGCACGGACGGCAGACCAAGTTCCGACGGAAGGAGTCTGACTTTTCCCTGCAGCTTCGGGCGAAGCAGAAGGCGCGTCGCGTGTATGGTGTCTACGAGCGTCAGTTCCGTCGTTACTTCCAGCGCGCCCAGCGCCAGAAGGGCTTGACAGGCACGAACCTGTTGGTCCTGCTCGAAAGCCGACTTGACAACGTTGTCTATCGTCTGAAATTTGCTGATTCGCGGCCCCAGGCTCGCCAGCTCGTCCGACATGGCCACCTGGACGTCAATGGCAGCAAGACGGATATTCCTTCCTATCTGGTGAAACCAGGCGATGTCATCTCAGTACGAGAGTTGAGTCGGCAGAAGGCGTATTTCAAGGAAATGCCCCAGGAGTTGGACGGAGGTCAGGTGCCTCCCTGGCTGAGCCTGGATGCAGCCGGTCTCACGGGTACTGTGGTTGCTGCACCCGCTCGTGATGACGCTGGTGCGACCTTGAATGAGCAGCTGATTGTGGAGTATTATAGCCGTCGTTAGCGACGTATCACTAGCCCCAGTCCCTTCTGGGCCGGGCTATGGACCCAAGACTGCAGGCGCCTACAGGGGGTGTTGCCTTGCTGGAAATGAATTTTGTCCTGCCCAAGATTGAGACTGAATCAGCCACGGAGAACTATGGCCGTTTCAGCATCAGCCCGCTTGAGAGCGGATACGGCATCACGCTGGGCAATGCACTGCGGCGCGTGTTGCTGTCGTCATTGTCAGGTGCGGCTGTGACCTCGGTGCGCATCAGTGGGATTCATCACGAATTCTCTGTCATCCCCCACGTGCGTGAGGATATGACAGCGTTTATTCTTAATGTCAAGGATCTGAGAGTCAAGCTGTTTGACGCCGAACCGGCGAGGTTGCGTTCGGAGATCAAGGGTGAGGGCATTCTGACCGGCGGCGATCTTGAATGCCCGCCATACGTCGAGATCGTCAATCCGGAACTTCCCCTGCTGACGGCTGATTCGGCAGAGGCGGCGCTTGATATCGAGTTGGTGGTCGAGCCGGGACGAGGCTACTCGCCATCCGAGGAACGGGGAAATCCGCCGATTGGCGAAATTCCCGTTGACGCGGTTTTCAGTCCTGTGGAGCACGCCAGTTATTCGATAGAACGAGCGCGGGTGGGGCAGATCACGGACTATGACCGCCTGATGATTGAGGTGAAGACGGATGGCACTCTATCGCCTCACGATGCCTTGAGGGAGGCAGCACGCATCCTGGTGCAGCACTTCACGCTCGTGTCAGGTGTCACAGAGGAAGAGGCAGCGCCGCCGGTCGAAGAAGAGGGTGGCATTCCTGCCAGTCTGTATGAAACGCCTATTGAGGTGCTTGAGCTGACGGTTCGAGCTTACAAGTGTTTGAATCGCGCCGGAATCACTCAGGTCGGTGAGGTACTGGAGAAGCTGCAGAAGGGCGAAGATGAGATGCTGGCGATCCGCAACTTCGGCCAGAAGTCTCTGGAAGAGCTGACCGAGAAACTCCGCGAGAAGGGTTTCTTCGCTGTGATAGAGGAGGCTGAGGATGAGGAATCTGCGAGCGAAGACGAATCTGACGAGGAACAGCCGGAAGAGATAGAAGTCGCGGCTTGAGAGGAATTGGACGATGAGACACCGAATAGCAGGTCGAAGACTGGGCCGTAGTTCGGCCCACCGCAAGTCGTTGTTTCGGAACTTGGCGACTGATCTCTTCCGACATGAGAGAATTCGCACGACTGAAGCGAAAGCCAAGGCGATTCGCCCCCAAGCTGAACGGTTGATCACGTTGGCCAAGCGAGGTGATTTGCACTCCCGGCGGTTGGCGGCACGCGATGTGAAAGACCCCGAGATACTGCGCAAGCTCTTTGACGATCTTGCCGAACGGTATGAGGATCGCGAAGGTGGGTATATTCGTATTCACAAACTTGGACTACGCAAAGGTGACGCTGCGCCGCTGGTGCTCCTCTCCTTGGTAGAGTGAGCGTCAGGGTCAGCGTGCTGATAACTCGGTGTCAAGCAGAATGGAGCAGCGATGCCGGGCAACGGTTGAGTATGATGGCTTTGATTTCCTGGGCTTTCAGGTGCAGGCGCAGGGTCGTACCATTCAAGGAGAGTTGGAGCGAGCAATTGAGCGTGTGACCCAGAGGAGGATTCGGGTTGTTGGCGCCGGTCGGACTGACGCCGGCGTCCACGCCGTGGGGCAGGTGATTGCTTTCAACGCCGTTTGGCGGCACTCAATTCAGGATCTACATCGGGCTCTGAACGCTGTGCTGCCAGCTGAGATCGCCATCACCCACCTGGCGGTCACGCATCCGGAGTTTCACCCGCGGTTTGATGCTATCTGGCGTCAGTATCGCTACACCGTTCTCAACCGGCCGGTACGTTCGCCGCTGAGGGGCCGATATGCGCACCACGTAGCCGGTTCTATTGACGTGGCGGCGATGCGTGCGGCGAGCCAATATCTGATTGGCCACCGCGATTTCGCTGCCTTTGGCAAGCCGACGCAGGGAGAGAGCACTGTCCGTGAGGTGAAGCGGGCCGAGTGGTTTGTTGAGGGAAATGAGCTTGCTTTTGAGATTACGGCAAACGCCTTTCTGTATCGCATGGTGCGTAACATCGTAGGCACCCTGTTGCGGGTGGGAGGGGGTGACCTCAAACCAGACGAGGTCGCTACCTTGCTCGAGTCTGGAGACCGGGCTGCTGTGGGGCCTCCAGCACCGGCAAGGGGATTGTGTTTGATGAAGGTAGACTACGCCGACTGAGGTCGGCGTGCAGAACGGGTGGGCTTGTTCAGGATTCTGAAAGCAGTGTGCCGGGCGGTGTGGAGACTCGCTGGGCATCACTGCCAAGTAGCCTGGACGAACCCCTAAGGAGTGACGACGACGTGAAGACTTTTTCGGCAAAGGCTCAGGAGATTGAGCGTGAGTGGCTGGTGGTTGATGCCGAGGGGCAGACCCTTGGGCGACTGGCAACCCGTATCGCCACGATCCTGCGTGGCAAACACAAGCCCATCTATACGCCACACGTTGACTGCGGAGATTACGTGGTTGTTGTCAATGCTGGCAAGGTCCACGTGACTGGCCAGAAGCTGGACCAGAAGATATACTATCGTCACAGCGGCTATCCGGGCGGGCTGAAGCAGATCAATCTGCGCAGGCAGCTGGAGAGGCATCCGGAGCGCGTGATAGAAGCAGCGGTACGTGGCATGCTGCCCAAGAACCGGTTGGGCCGCAAGATGTTCAAGAAACTCAAGGTCTACGCTGGGTCTGCTCATCCGCATCAGGCGCAGCAGCCCAGGTCATTGGATCTTTAGCAAAGGGGGCAAGAAGCGGCGTGGCTGAAACTGAATTGCAGTACTACGAAGGTATCGGCAGGCGCAAAACCTCAACCGCCCGGGTACGGCTGTTCCCTGGCGGTGACGGCACCATGCTGGTGAATGATCGGCCGGCAGACGAGTATTTCGGTCGTGAGGGGGACTTGAAGGATTTGAGTGAGGCTCTTGTGGTCACGGACAACGTTGGGCGATTCAACGTGAGCGTCCACGTGAAGGGGGGAGGAGTTAGTGGGCAATGTGGAGCCATTCGCCTGGGCATAGCCAGGGCATTGCTCAAGACAGACCCCGACTACCGGCCGGCGCTGCGCCAGTTCGGGTTGCTCACACGCGACCCACGTGCCAAAGAACGGAAGAAACCTGGCCTCAAGCGAGCCCGCAAGGCGCCGCAATACACCAAGCGCTAGTCTGGGCACTGGGTGAAGATCGCTGGCGGGGTAGCGTATCGCCACGCCGTTACTTGACATAATGTAGTCACGTTGGTTTTTACTGACCGCAGAATGCGTAGAGAACGCCTGGAGAGACAGTGAGCTGACCGTGCGTTGTCTGTGATCTCTGCGGTCACGCTTTCTGGTGATCGCAGGTCGACAACACGCTTGAGCCTATTCCGAGGCAAGACCTGCTGGCACGGTGGATTGAAGCAATCAATCGACTTGAACACGGAAGTGGAAGCGAAGGCTCTCGTGCAACACATTTGGACACCCTGGCGGATGCAGTATATCGTGGGCAACAAGACGAGTGATTCGTGTGTCTTCTGTCGAATGATAGCGCAGGAGGAAGAGTGCGACCGCAGGAACTACATTCTGTTCAGGGGTCGCCGTGTCTTTGCCGTTCTGAATCTGTACCCGTACAACAATGGTCATCTGATGATACTGCCGTACGAGCATTTGGCCAGCCTGGAACAACTGTCGCCCGAGACGCAAGCCGACGTGATGCACCTGGTTTCCTACTTCATACGACTGATGCGACGTTGTATGTCCCCAGCGGGCTTCAACGTGGGCATCAACCTCGGCAAAGCTGCCGGTGCCGGCATTGACGACCATGTTCACGTTCACCTGGTACCGCGCTGGGATGGGGACACGAATTTCATGCCGGTCATCTCTGAGACGCGTGTCATCCCTGAGTGGTTGGACGACACCTATGGCAAGCTAGTATCCCTCATAAAAGAGTCTCCTCCTTCCTGTTAACCAGTGAGCGTTTGTGGGCAAGTGGGAATCTGTCTGGTCACAGATGCTTCCGATAGGGCTTCGACCAGAAAGCACAAACCCATCGCCTGACAACCACGACTCAAACACGCTCTTGGAACCGGGCGAATCGGGCGCGGTGCGACTCTTTGGCATATCCTGGGAGTAGCCAGACAGTCCAGTCTGTCTCTGAGGAGAGGGAACATGGCAATCAAGTGGAGTGATCGGTACTCAAGTCGGACGAGCCAAGTGGGCGCTTCGGCCATTCGTGAGATATTCAAGCTCACACAAGTGCCTGGTATCATCTCGTTTGCTGGAGGACTTCCGGCCTCTGAGATGTTTCCTGTGAGAGAAGTGCAGGAAGCTGCCACTCGGGTGCTGAAGGACATGGGAAGCCAGGCCCTGCAGTACAGCACCACGGAAGGTCACCTTCCACTGCGAGCCTTCATCGCTGACCGGATCTCTCGCCATGGCATCAAGGCAGACGAGAACAATATCCTCATCACCAGTGGTTCTCAGCAGGCCATTGATCTCATCAGCAGGGTGTTCATTGACCCGGGCGAACGCGTGGTGGTTGAACGTCCCACCTTCTCCGCGGCGCTCCAGACCTTCAGCAGCTACCAGGCAGTGTGCATGGGAGTGGACACGGACGAAGACGGTGCAGTCGTCAGTCAGTTGGAGGAAGTGATAGACGGTAGCACGAAGTTTGTATACATCCAACCCAACTTCCAGAACCCTGGTGGAACAACTCTCACGCTTGAGCGACGACGGGAGTTGGTGGCGACTTCCGAGCGGCATGGCCTCCCAATCGTTGAGGACGATCCCTATTATGAATTCCGGTTCAGCGGGGCAGACCTGCCCCTTCTTCTGGAGCTGGATGCCCAAGAAAGGCCAGGTGGACGCCATGGGGATGGTCTGGGGGAGGTCAACATCATTCGCCTGGGCACCTTCAGCAAGACCTTGGCTCCTGGGTTGCGACTTGGCTGGATCGTTGCACCCAGAGATGTCATCGGTCCATTGGTGATCGCCAAGCAGGCGGCCGATTTGCACACCAGCATTCTCAATCAGATGCTGGCCTACGAAGTCATAAAGGACGGTTTCTTGGGGCCGCACGTGCAGCGCCTCCGAGCCATCTATCGTGAGCGGCGCGATGTGATGTTGTCGGCTATGGACCGTCATCTGCCGGGTGGTGTGCATTGGGCAGTTCCCGAAGGGGGTTTTTTCTTATGGGTAACGTTGCCCGAGTGCCTGGACGCATCCGTCCTGCTGCAGGAAGCTGTGAAACAAGGTGTGGCTTTTGTGCCGGGAGTTACGTTCTTTCCAGAGGATGGACGCCAGCCCCGGTCAAACACCATGCGACTGAGCTTCTCTTTCTGTACGCCATCAGTCATTGAGGAAGGCATCCTTCGTTTGGGACGTGCTCTCTCTCGTCAACTTGAAGGATGATTGGCCTTTCTTCCTCTCTCTGCCTCTCCGGCTGAGGGGGTGCTCGGTCTGAGACGGTCCCGGGGCAGCAGGAAATCCTGAGATTGACAGCCTGTACCTGGGTCTGGTATAATCTTGCACCAATAGACTCGCGTGCGTGTGCGGCTGGACGGGGCCGCTCTCGTCCAGTTGCCTGTTGGCACTACGTGCGCCAGGTCGGTCGACCAATGATGGCCGTGCGGCGGTCTTCTCCCGAACTTCGGTATCCGAACCGATTCGGACCGCGAGCGGCCTTTTGCTTTTCTGTGGGCTAGTGAAGTCTTGCGGTTTATGTACCGCCCGGTCGACGACAGCCGGCTGACAATGCGCTGCTCAACCTTGGCCTGGTCATCGTGTGGAACATGCGCAATTCCGATTCAGTGATGACCATCAGCAGAATCTCAAAGGAGGAGAAACCATGATACACATGATACAATGGAACAAGCAATGGATGAGAGCAACTGGGGTGCTGGTTTGCTTGGGGGTGCTGCTTCTGGCAGGTTGCGCCCCGGCGGCGGCTCCCTCTCCGGCGGTGCCAGCCAGCACCGAAGGAGAGGAAGGCCAGGTGGGCGATACCTACAGGATTGGTTTCCTGGCCTCTGTGACTGGAGGCGCCGCTTTCTTGGGTGAGCCTGAGCGGGACGCTGCATTGATGGTGCAGGAGCAAATAGATGCAGCTGGCGGCATCGTCGGCCCAGATGGCGTGCGCCACGATGTTGAGATCATTGTGTACGACACCGAGGGCAGCGGGGACGTGGCCATCCCGCTGGCCAAGAAGCTGATTGACGATGACAAGGTCGTCGCCATCGTGGGTAGCACGCGAAGCCCGGTGAGCCTGGCGCTGGTGCCCATTGTGCAGGAGGCCGAGATCCTCAACATCTCTATGGCTTCGAGCGGCGAGATTGTTGAACCCGCCTCAGAGCGCCACTGGGTGTTCAAGACAGCGCAGAGCAACAGGCATACCGCTCCTTGGCAGGTACGCTATGTGAAAGCCAAGGGAGCAACCCAGGTAGCAAGCCTGTACGTCAACAATGCCTATGGTGAAGATGGGCGCAACGCAATCCGTGAGGCGGCGGAGGCTGAAGGTGTGGAGGTCGTCCTAGAGGAGACTTTTGAGGCTTCAGACACCGATATGACAGCCGTACTGACCAAGGTGAGGGCTAGCGATGCAGAGGCACTGCTCGTGACTGGCCTGCCGCCGGCTGCGTCCATCCTCACTAAGCAGTTCCGAGAGCTGGGCCTGGACATTCCGCTGGTTCACAACCATGGCATCGGCATGAAGCCCTTCATCGATCTGGCAGGAGCTGAGAATGCAGAGGGTGTTGTCTTTCCGATGGGCAAGATGGTGGCCGCGAGTGCCCTGGATGACGACGATCCACAAAAGCAGGTGTTGCTGAAGTTCATTAAGGACTACGAGGCTTCCAGCGGCAACCCGGCCAGCACCTTTGCTGGTCACTCCTGGGACGCAGTGCACATACCTATGAAGGCCCTGGAGACGCTTCCCGACGGCCTCTCTCTTGAGGAACAGCGGGTTCAGGTGCGCGACGCCGTCGAGAACCTGAGTGGCTTTGCGGGAACCGGAGGTGTCTTCAGCTTCTCTGCCGACGACCACGTGGGTTTGAGCGCGGATGC
>JAUVRU010000513.1 GCA_030597485.1 Anaerolineae bacterium | reverse complement strand
GACTCAAGTAGAGCAATGTCCTGTTCATGACTCACCTCCACGTGGTGATAGACGTGACACCCATAAGATCGTCGGGCTGGCTTCCTGGCCGGTGTCGATTGCTGCCGGGACGTGCCAGCTGGTTCTTGCCAATAAGACGTCGCTCACAGGCATCAGGTTCCCCGGTCGGTGTCGAGACCGCAGGGACACGGGTCAGTGCCTCGAATAACGGTGCTGTGCTGGCTATGCCCGATCGTGTCCCGGTTTGACTGGGAGCGTCTATGGGTTCGGGAGAGAAACGGTGCCTCTCAGCGATATCGTACCATAAGCGCATACCGTGGTCAAGTGAGCCACGGCGGGGACTCCTGTTGCGGTCATGTTCGCATCTGACGCGAAGCGTGCTCAGTCCCCAAGTCTGTGCAAGGCTGTCCGACACCCGAAAAGGTACTTGACGGCGGGGGTGTACTGATGTATCGTATCTCTGTGTGGGGTATCGGTACCATATACAGTTGATACGGATACCATCTGTGACGCTCACGTAATTGATCCGTCGCGGCCAGGGGACGGTTCTGTTGTCGCCCCCTGGTGGCCCTGTCCGGGTCACGGAGAGGCCACGAGGGAAATAACTCCAATACGTTGTCGAGCTGGTGAACGATGCCCACTATCCGTGATGTAGCAGAGGGAGCAGGTGTTGCCCCCCCCTGACCGTCTCTCGAGTGATCAACAACTCAGGCTACGTCAACGCTGAAACGCGGGACCGGGTAGAGGCGACCATCGCGGAATTGCAGTATGTTCCCAGCACACTGGCTCGCAGCTTGCGTTCCAAGAAGACTCGCGTGCTGGCGATGGTGGTGTTTCTTCACGAAATCGGTCGGCGCGCAAGGCATCCCCATTGATGGGGACCCGCGCTGACGCGCTAACCAATTCAATACGGAGGATCTGACAATGGCAAATGAACAGAACAGGAACCCCTGGGGGAACAGATTGGTCGGCGGCGTACCCAAGATCGGCATCCGGCCTACCATTGACGGTCGTCGCAGAGGTGTGCGGGAGTCATTGGAAGAGCAGACGATGGGGCAGGCCCAAGCGGTCGCGGACCTGCTGGCGAAGGAACTGCGCCACGCCGACGGCTCACCGGTCGAGTGCGTCATCGCTGACACCTGTATTGGCGGGGTGGCCGAAGCTGCCCAGGCCGCCGAGAAGTTCGCCAGGGAAGGGGTGGGGCTCTCGATCACGGTGTCGCCCTGCTGGTGTTATGGCGCGGAAACGATGGATATGGACCCCCACATACCCAAAGCGGTGTGGGGATTCAATGGCACGGAACGTCCTGGGGCCGTTTACCTGGCGGCAGTGCTCGCCGGGCACAATCAGAAGGGACTGCCGGCGTTCAGCATCTACGGACGTGATGTCCAGGATTCAGACGATCGGTTGCTCCCTGACGACGTGAGAGAGAAGCTGCTGCAGTTTGCCCGAGCGGGATTGGCGGCAGCCACTATGCGGGGCAAGTCATACCTGTCGATGGGGGGCGTTTCCATGGGCATTGCCGGGTCGATTGTGGATCAGTCTCTGTTTGAGAGCTATCTCGGCATGCGCGTCGAGACCGTAGATATGACCGAGTTCATCCGCCGGGTGGAGAAAGAGGTCTACGACAAAGCGGAATTCGGGCGGGCGCTTGAATGGACCAGGCAAACCTGCAAAGAGGGCACCGATCGAAATCCGCCGCAGAATCAACGTAGTCGGGCCCAGAAGGATCGGGACTGGGAGTTTGTGGTCAAGATGGCAATGATCGCTCGCGATCTGATGGTGTGCAACCCCCGGCTGGCGGACCTGGGCTATGGCGAAGAGGCGTTGGGGCACAGTGCTATCGCCGCCGGTTTTCAAGGTCAACGCCAGTGGACCGACCATTTCCCCAACGGTGATTTCCTGGAAGCGATTCTCAATTCGTCGTTCGACTGGAATGGGACCCGGCAGCCCTTCATCGTGGCTACTGAGAACGACTGTCTCAATGGCGTGACGATGCTCTTCGGTCACCTTCTGACCAACACCGCCCAGGTCTTTGCTGACGTCAGGACATACTGGAGCCCGGAGGCGGTCAAACGGGTGACCGGCCACCAGCTCACTGGTCGGGCGTCAGGCGGAGTGCTACACCTGATCAACTCAGGGGCGGCGGCGCTGGACGCTACCGGTCAGCTGACAGTTGATGGCCAGCCGGCGATGAAGCCTTTCTGGGAGATCACGCCGGAAGAGGTGAGCAGGTGTCTGGAAGCGACGACCTGGTACCCGGCAACCACTGACTACTTCGGGGGTGGTGGCTTTTCCTCGAACTTCCTCACCAAGGGCGAGATGCCGGTCACCATGTCCAGAATAAATCTGGTCAAAGGGTTGGGGCCGGCGCTGCAGATCGCGGAAGGACACGCAGTTGACCTGCCGCGGGAGGTTCACGGTCTTCTGGACGACCGCACCGATCCCACCTGGCCCACGCACTGGTTTGTGCCCCATCTCACGGGTTGCGGGCCGTTCAGGGATGTCTACTCCGTGATGTACAACTGGACCGCCAATCACGGGGCCATCAGCTATGGGCACATCGGGGCTGACCTGATCACGCTGGCCTCCATGCTGCGCATTCCCGTCTACATGCACAACGTCTCCGAGGAGCGAGTCTTGAGACCCACTGCCTGGACCGCTTTTGGCGCTATGGATCCACAAGGTGCTGATTTCCGCGCCTGCGCCAATTTCGGGCCGCTATACGGCCAGTCCTACTGCCTCCTCTGCAATAGCGCGGGTTTGCCCGCTCACCTGCCCCCACCTGCCCTTGCGCT
>JAUVRU010000381.1 GCA_030597485.1 Anaerolineae bacterium | reverse complement strand
GTACACGAGGGGTACAGGTACAACGGTCATGGAAAATGTCACTATCACACAGAATCAAGCCAAATCACATGGTGGTGGGGTATACCATTGGACTCAAACTGCTTTCGATCTCGATAACGTGACCATCACACAGAACCTCGCAGATAGCCACGGGATCGGTTTCCGATATGGTGGAGGAATTTATACGACTGGCGGGGGAATGAATGTTAACAACACCATTATCGCGGGGAACACCCTTTACCAGATGGCCGGAGTGGATTACGCGGATTGCTACAATAACGGGACGACATTCGGAGACAAGGATTACAACATCCAGGGGGTTAAAGCGTCCGGGGCGAACGTCTGCGATCTGAACGGTCCGCATTCCATGCAGGGGTCTCCGGGTTCACCCTTCGATCCGGGGCTGGATTACCTGCTGGATAATGGCGGACCAACCAAAACGCACGCTCTGCTTGCTGGCAGCCCGGGGATTGACGCTGGCAATCCTGGAGATTGCCCGGCGACCGATCAGCGTGGATTTCCCAGACCGATGGATGGCGATGTTGACGGCACTTCGGTGTGTGACATCGGCGCCTATGAGTTCAAGCCATTTGAGCTTTACCTGCCGCTGATCATGCGGTGAACGATTGGTTGTTGTGGGATACATGGGGCGGGCTTTCATGCCCGCCCTTTTCATTTGGGAGGGACTGCGGGCGATTTGACAGAGTCCTTGCGGGGACGGATCAGGTTCTCATGTGTTGAGGATGAATATTGCCACTTGAATCCCCTTTCTGGATACTGTAATCTATAAATGACATTATCAGCCTCGGCCGGGAGGTTTTTGCCAGGGCACTTTCATTGATGCATAAAAAGCATCCCTCAGCCGATGTTCGGATTTTTTTTCATTATGAAGGAGGAGGATATGAACAGCAAACTAGCGACCATCATCATCCTGCTTATGCTCACATAGGTTATTAGTATTGTTGCGAGTGCCGAAGACCCATTGGTAGTCGGATCAGCTCATATTATTCTGAGACGATAGGTCCGTTCACGTGGGGAAGGAGCTGACAGGCAGTCGTAGCCCCTCAAGGAAACCTTACTCGGACGTTTAGAGCTGGACCAATAAGGCAAACATCACTGCGGGGGATAGCTTCGATGCTATGTGACTAGCGTGTTGCGGAAGCGAGGCTGGCTGAAGAGCCCGGTGCGGTACTTCCGCACGCCGGGATCTGCGCGGAGAGGGGGCGGATAACGGCACCCTCTACCGCGACAGGCTGCTTTGAATGTGATTGATATATGAATCAAAGGGTGACAAATGCATGTTATAGGTAATTCAGGCATAACTTCGAATTTCATTGACATCGATCCCTCGCCGATCATGCCAGGCAGTTCATTCTTAGGATGGCTGCCGATTTTCTTTTTATTAGAAAAAATGATTGGATGAGAGAGAGATCTCGGAGGGGGAAGGAGGTGCTAGACCGGTAAATTGGGAAATAACCGACCTTACTACCAACGACAGATTTGCCAACGTATCCATGCCAACAAAAAGGAGGTTTTGAAATGAAAATAAAAGCACTCTATGTTTTGATACTCACCCTGGCGCTGCTCGCAGGGGCTTCGCTGGTGGATATGACCTGGGCTGCGCCGTGGGTCGCGCCCCAGTTGGCTGGCGGCTCACCGACGGTGGTCGCTTACCAGGGAGAAGTGCAGGTAAGCGGCATTCCCTACAGTGGCACCGGCTACTTTAAGTTTGCCGTCGTCAACGCGGCCGGAACGACAACCTACTGGTCGAATGATGACACCAGTACGGGAGGCGGTGAGCCAACCGCTGAAGTGGGGTTGTCCGTGAACGAGGGTCTGTTTAGTGTCATGTTGGGGGACACTGCGCTGGGAGGTATGACGCAAGCGCTGACGGCAGACGTCTTCAGCCTCCCCGACCGCTACCTGCGAGTGTGGTTCAGCAGTGACAATATTACTTTCGATCAGTTGACGCCGGACACACGCATCGCTGCTGTTCCCTACGCGCTGCAAGCCCAGGAAGCGGTGGACGCCGACACGGTGGACGGTAAGCATGCCAGCGAACTAGAGACTCACTATCAGAATGTTGTCATTGTCGCCAAAAGCGGCGGCGACTATACCAGCGTGCAAGCGGCGATAGACAGCATCACCGACGCCGCAGTCGATAACCCCTATCTGGTGTGGGTGGCCCCGGGGGAGTATGAGGAGCAGGTGACGATGAAGCCCTACGTCCACCTACAAGGGGCCGGGCAGGATGCCACGGTGATCACCAGCACGGCCAACAGTAGCTGGCCCCCCACGCAGGCTACGCTGATACTAGCAAGCGACGTCAGCCTGCGCGACGTGACGGTGGGCAACAGCAGCACGGGCGATTCCAATGCGGCCATACTGGCGACGGCGGGTATGACGCGCACACTGGTGGCGAATGTCACCGCGCGGGCGCTGGGGAGCGGGGTGAGCAACTTTCCCATCTTTCTGACCGGAAGCGGTACGGTCATCACACTGCAGCAGGTCATTGCGCTGGCCGAAAACGGCAGTGTAAATAACTTTGGTCTGACCAACCATGGTGGTGCGACCGTGGTGCTGCGCGGTGGCTCTTTCACAGCGCGTGGCGGGGATGATGCCTGGGCCATCTTCAACCTTGGTAGCTACATGAAGGCCGAAAATGGCTCCGCGCTTGGCGAGAATAGCAGCGGCCTCAATGTCGGCCTGTACAACCACAACGGTTCAGTGGCGGAACTGCATGGTGGCACCTTCACCGGGCGCGGAGGGAATCAGACCGGGGGTGTTGGAAACCAGCTCAATTCGACACTGACGGCCTACGGCGTCATTGCGCTGGCTGAGAATGGCAGCGGAATTGTCGGTAATTACGCTATGGGAAACTACGACAACTCGACAGCGACGGTGCACGGTGGTGTCTTCATCGCCCGCGGGGGGGTAAACAACTATGCCCTCAGCAATGAACTCAACGTGACGATGAAGGCTGAAAATGTCACCGCACTGGCCGAGAACGGAAGCAGTGCTAACCACGGCCTGTGGAACGCCAACAATGCGCAGGCGACAGTGCGCGGCGGCTCTTTCACAGCGCGTGGCGGGACAAACGCTTATGGCGCGTACAACTCTGGCACCGGCACGACGCTGGATGCCGATAGCGTAACTGCACTGGGCGAGAACGGGAGCAGTAACTACGGCCTGTACAACAATGACTCCGCCGCGGCGATGGCTGACAGTTCGCAGTTCACTGGCAGCAGCAATGGGCTGTATCAGAACAGCGGCACAGTGCACCTGGGCGTCAGCCAGTTGGATGAGGGCGCAACTCGCACAAGTGGCACACTGACCTGCTTCCAGGTATACGATGGCAGCTATGCTGCCTACACTTGCCCATAAGGAGGCGCCGATGAAAACCAAGATACTGATTCTATCGCTAGTGCTGGCTCTGTCACTGGTTGTGGTCGGGTCGGCGCTGGCGAATGGCGGCACCGAGCTGCCGCGGTGGGTGCTGGGGGGCGGGGCGTCGGAATCCGCCGTCGGGGGCACTACCCTCCGGGCTACGCTGGGTCAGCCGGTGGTGGGGG
>JAUVRU010000396.1 GCA_030597485.1 Anaerolineae bacterium | reverse complement strand
GATGTGCCCGGTTTGGGCTGCACCGTCGATCTGTGAGGGGCTGTTCGCTCGCAAAGGTGGCGGCGAGCAGAGACAAGAATAGGATAGCTCCGTGGACTCATTTGATTGTCGGGGCACGTTTCAGAAGGTACGTCGCTGAGCCGGGCGTGTTCTTATGCGTGACCAGCCCATAACATCTGCACCACCACCTATCTACATCGTCTCGGGCAGCATAGGGGCCAGCGGCGAGCAACTGGTGCGCACCGCCCTGGCGCAATTCCCTGAAAGCCGGGTATCAGTGATAACGGTGGGGCACGTGCGCCACATCGAGCAGATCAAGGACGCGGTGACCCAGGCAGCAGCCACCGGGGGCATCATCGTCCATACTCTGGTGGAGTCTCCCCTGCGCGGCACCCTGGTCCAGCTGGCACAACAGCAGGGCGTGGCGGCCATCGACATAATGGGCCCCCTGCTCTCCCGATTGACCGAGACGCTCGGCCAGGACCCCGTCGGCCATCCTGGCCTGTACCGGCAACTGCATCAGCTCTACTTCGAGCGGGTGACCGCCATCGAGTTCTCGCTGGCCCACGACGATGGCCAAAGGTCCGAAGACTGGCCCCTGGCCGATATGGTGCTGGCCGGCGTGTCGCGGGTTGGCAAGACCCCGCTGAGCGTCTATCTGTCTGTGCTGGGTTGGAAGGTGGCTAACGCGCCACTGGTGCTGGGAGTGGCCCCGCCGTCAGATCTGCTCCGATTGGACCGCCAGCGGGTCATCGGACTCACTATTGAGCCCGGCCAGCTGCTGGTTCATCGCCAGCGGCGACAACGACGCCTGGGCGCACCGGGCCCCTCAGCCTACACCGACCCGGATACCGTTCTTAAGGAGCTGGAGGCGGCCCGTGAGATGTTTCGGCGGGGTGGCTTCTCCGTGATCGACGTCACCGACAAACCAATCGAAACCAGCGCCGAGGAGATTATTGAGTTGATCACCCGCCGGACCGGCACTGACGAGTGAGCGTTGCGTGACACGCCTCGACGAAACCGCATGTGTTGCCTCAAGTTGGAATGTGACTGAGCCAATCGTCAATCGGGCGCCGCAGGGCGGCTTGACAACATAACTGTTTTGTGAGATAATAGCGGGGACGAGGGAATACTGCCTCTTGTCCTGAGGGTGCTATCCTTGGACAAGGAGGTGATGCTAATGGATCATTGTTGTAGCAGTCTGTGCGCCGTAGCGTCACCTCCGGTTATCCGGTAAGACGCTGCGGCGCAGCATGGGACCTCTTCCGATAGGGAGAGGTCCTATGTACATGTTGAACCCACACCACCCCGTTGGAGAAGAAACTGTGACTGCCTTTCTCCCCGTCGGCAAGCTCCCAGCAGAACAGCTGGTCCACCTGTTGTCCAAATACGGGCGTCCAGACCCTCGCCTCATCGTCGGTCCGCGCTTGGGCGAGGACGCTGCCGTCATAGAAATGGGAGACCGCTACCTGGTAGCCAAAACCGATCCCATCACCTTCGCGACCGACGAAATCGGATGGTATGTGGTCAACGTGAACGCCAACGATGTTGCCTGCTCGGGGGCAACACCTCGGTGGTTCCTGGCAACCCTGCTGCTGCCCGAAGAAAAGACGGACATCAGTACAGTGGAAGCCATCTTCGCCCAGATCGCTGAGGCTTGCGATCAGCTGAGCATGACACTGGCCGGCGGTCACACGGAGATCACCCATGGGCTGGACCGCCCCATCGTAATCGGACACCTGCTGGGAGAAGTAGCAGCTGACCGGTTTGTGACCACGTCAGGCGTGCAGGTAGGGGACGAGATCATCGTCACCAGGGCCCTTGCCGTGGAAGCGACGGCTCTCATCGCTCGCGAGAAAGAGGATGAGTTGCGGGAGAGGTTCACCGGAGATTACCTGCAGCGCTGTGCGCGATTCTTGCGCCGGCCTGGCATTAGTGTGGTGCCAGACGCCCAGGCTGCCATGAAGGCAGGAACTGTGCACGCTATGCACGACCCTACCGAAGGGGGGCTGGCAACCGGCCTGTGGGAGATGGCACAGGCCGCCGACGTGGGACTGTCAATCGACGAAGCGGCCATCCCGGTCTTCCCCGAGACGGCCGCTCTGTGCGCCCACTTCGAGCTCGACCCGCTGGGAGTCATCGCCTCAGGTTCCCTGCTGATTGCGTGCCCGCCAAGCGACACAGCCCCCATCATTCAAGCCCTGTCAGCCGCAGGCATCCAGGCAGCAGCTATCGGGCAGGCAGTGGGAAAGAGCCAGGGCTGTACCCTGATTACGTCAGACGGCAGCCGCCGGCTACCCACCTTTTCCCGTGATGAGATTGCCCGTCTGTTTGACTAAGGAAGAGACCACGTGGAATCACTGCCATTCTTGACCGCAGACCTTCCCGGCATTGGCGGCCGCATGAAGGCTGAACTGGATGATTTCATGGTGCAGGAAATACCCCTCTACCAGCCAAGCGGTGAAGGACAGCACATATACGTTCTCCTGGAAAAACGTGGAATCACCACCCTTGAGGCGGTGAGACTTATCGCCTGTGCCCTTGGGGTACCGCCAAGGGCGGTGGGGTATGCCGGCCGGAAGGATGCCAGGGCAGTGACGCGGCAGACCGTATCGATTGACGGCGTGGATCCGGCACAGGTAGAGGCCCTCACCCTGCCCGGCATTGGAATATTGAGCGTCTCCCGCCACCGCAACAAGCTGAAATTGGGACACCTGGCAGGCAACCGTTTCACCATCCTGGTGCGGGCGGTGCCACAAGACTCGCTGCCGCTGGCCGAAGCGGTGTTGGCAGCGCTGAGCCTACGGGGTGTGCCCAACTACTTCGGACAGCAGCGCTTTGGCATGCGCCAGAACACTCACCTGCTGGGATGGGCGCTGCTGCGAGGCGACAATGAGGAGTTCGTCCTCGAGTACCTGGGACGCCCCCACCAGGGGGAACGGCCCGACTCGCAAGCCGCTCGCGCCGCCGTTGACGCCTGCAACTACGATGCAGCACTGACCCAATGGCCCAATGACCTGAGAGAGGAGCGCCGGGTACTGGCCGCTCTGGTCCGGCACGATCTAGATGTCAGTCGTGCAGTGCGCGTTCTCGACCGAGGGATGCGCCGCTTTTGTGTGTCGGCCTATCAATCATACCTGTTCAATCGCCTGCTGGCTCAACGTATCCAGACCGTGGACCGGCTGGAGCCAGGAGACGTGGCCTTCATCCACGCCAGCGGAGGTGCCTTTATCGTCCAGGACCCGGCAGCCGACCAGCCACGTGCTGACCGCTTCGAGATGAGCCCTTCAGGCCCGCTGTTCGGTCCCAAGTTGGTTCAGGGGGAGGGACTCCCTGGTCAGCGAGAAAGGGAGATGCTGTCCGAATCAGGCCTGTCTCTGGCTGAGTTTCGCCTGCCCGGCGCCAAGCTGAAGGGTGCACGCCGGCCTTTCCGGGTGCCATTGGCCGATGTGCAAATCGGCTGGGATGATGGATTGACACTCCAATT
>JAUVRU010000361.1 GCA_030597485.1 Anaerolineae bacterium | reverse complement strand
GGCCAGCGGAGCAGGCTGGAGTCTGGGCGCGACGACGCCTTCCTCTCCCGGGCTCTGGGTCGTATCATCACCGACGTGCCGGGTGTGAAACTTGACCTGGAGGCCTGTCGCACTCAGGATTTCGATCCGGATGAGGTGCTTCAACTTTTCCAGGAGCTGGAATTTCGCCGCTTGGTGAGCCGCATCCCTGGCCGGGCAGCGCCACCACAGCCCGCGCCGGTGGTCGTTGGCCCCGACGGCGGCATGCAGCTGGCCATGTTTGAAACGGAACAGCCCCCCGCCTCGGCCGCCGTGTCGGCCGTGGACAGGGCCACGGAGTCCCACATCATCGCCTCGTCGCCGGCCCTGGTTGACCTGGTCGAACAGCTCAAGAAGGCCGATCATCTCATCTTCGACGTGGAGACCACCAGCACCGACGCCATCACCACCGACCTGGTCGGCATCGCGCTCACCGATGCGGCCGGCCGGGGATACTACATACCCGTCGCCGGTCCCGATTCCGGGCACACCCTCGACCAGGTGTTGTCCCGGTTGTCTCCCTTGTTTGCGGATGAGACCAGACCCAAGGTTGCCCACAACGCCAAGTTCGACATCATGGTGCTGGCCCAACATGGCCTGGAGACGCGCGGCAGCCTGTTCGACACCATGGTCGCTTCCTGGCTGGTTGACCCGGGGGGAAGCCATGGGCTCAAGAATCTGGCCTGGACCCGGCTGGGCGTTGAGATGACCGAAATCACCCAGCTGATCGGCAGTGGCAAGAAACAGATCACCATGGCCCAGGTGCCGGTGGAGCGAGTGGCTCCCTATGCCTGCGCCGACGCGGACATGACCCTCCGGCTGGTGGACGGGCTGACCGTCGATCTGGAGCAACGCGGGCTCATGTCGCTGTTCACCGATGTGGAGATGCCCTTGGTGCCGGTGCTGATCGACATGGAACAGGCTGGCATCCGCCTGGACACGGCGGTGCTGGGGCAGATGTCACAGAGTCTGGCCGTGGACCTGCGGGAGATCGAACGCGAGATTCAGGACCTGGTCGGGTACGGCTTCAACATCAACTCCACCCAGCAATTATCGGACGCCCTGTTTGTCAAACTGGGCCTGCCGACGGTTAGACTGAAGAAGAACAAGAGCGGCCATTACTCCACCGCAGCCAGCGTGCTGGAAGGGTTGCGCGGCCAGCACCCGGTCATTGACCTGATCCTGGAGCAGCGCCAGCTGACCAAACTGATGAACACCTATGTGGACGCGCTGCCGCAGCTGGTCAACCCGCGGACGGGACGCATCCACACGTCGTTCAATCAGACTGGCACTGTCACCGGCCGTATCTCCAGCAGCAATCCCAACCTGCAGAACATCCCCATTCGCACCGAAAAGGGCCGTGAGGTGCGGCGAGCCTTCGTGGCCCAGCCGGGCTGGTGGTTGGTGGCCGCTGACTACTCCCAGGTGGAGCTGCGGGTGATGGCCCACGTGTCACAGGACCCCGGCCTGTTGGAGGCGTTTGGGCGAGATGAGGACATTCACGCTGCCACCGCGGCTGCTGTCCTCGACATTCCCCTGGGCGAGGTGACCAAGAGCCAGCGCCGCATTGCCAAAGGCGTCAACTTCGGGTTGAGCTACGGCCAGTCTGCGTTTGGCCTGGCCCGGCAGACCGGCATGACCCAGACACAGGCGGCCCAGTTCATCGAGACCTATTTTGAGAAATACCCGGGTGTGCTTAACTACATCGAGCAGACCAAGCGCCAGGCGGCCCAGGAGGGCTACGTGCAGACGCTGCTGGGTCGGCGACGGTACTTCCCCTGTCTGGAAAGAATGCGGGGACCGGAGCGCAGCCGGGCCGAACGCGAGGCCATCAACATGCCGATTCAGGGCACTGCGGCCGACATCATCAAGATTGCCATGATCGGCGTACATCGTGCCTTGCAGGAGCAAGGGCTCAGCGCGCGTATGTTGCTGCAGGTCCACGACGAATTGGTGCTGGAGGTGACTGACGAGGAGATGGACACCGTCATTCACCTGCTGCGGGAGATCATGGGCAGCGCCTTCGAGCTGGCCGTGCCCCTCAAGGTAGACGTGGAGGTGGGACACAACTGGTTGGAGATGGTGAGGAGATAGCAAATGCCCCCCATCGCACGGAATAGACACCTCAATCCTTCCTGGCAGACCACGGGTATGCGTTATCTCATCAGTATGAGCGGAGAGCGAAGATTGACCGACAGGGTAGGAGAGTGACAATGCGGAAGAGGATTGCATTCGGTTGGTACGGCGGCAAATACAGTCACCTTGATTGGCTGCTCCCACTTCTGCCGGAAGCGCATCACTACTGCGAACCGTTCGGCGGGTCTGCGGCTGTGCTTCTCAACCGCGAACCCTCACCAGTCGAGACCTACAACGATATCGACGGCGAGGTTGCGAATTTCTTCAGGGTACTGAGGGACAGGAAGGATGACCTTCTATATGCGATTGCGATGACCCCATTCTCAAGGGAGGAGTTCCAGCTGGCCATTGAGACCAGTGGAGATGGCGATGACCTGCCCGATGTCGAAAGGGCAAGACGCTTCTTCGTGCGCGCCAGGCAGGTTAGAACAGGGTTAGCCCAGACAGCATCTGTGGGAAGGTGGGCCAACTGCCTTCGCACGAGCCGCGCCGGCATGGCCGGCGCAGTATCTCGATGGCTTGGAAGCGTTGAGGGCCTTGAGTGGATAGCAACTCGCCTCCTGCAAGTACAGATAGAACACGACGATGCCATCAACGTGATCAAGCGGTATGACAGTTCCGATACACTCTTCTACTGCGATCCTCCTTACCCACATGAATCACGTGGGGATTCCAACGCATACCGCTACGAGATGACTGACAGTGACCATATGACTCTGGCAATGATACTGTCCTCCGTCAAGGGAAAGGTGGCCGTGTCCGGCTATCACTGTGATCTGTCAGACAGGCTATACGCTGGCTGGAACGTCCTCGAAGAGGGCGAAAAACGGGCACACTCCGTGAAGCAGAACAGGGTTGAGGTACTCTGGACAAACTACTGAGAGGCTGGCAATGACTGAACAACAGCCATTCGTTGAGCGATGCAAGACATATCTTGAGAAGAGGTGGCACCATATTACCCAGTTGTCAATTGGTGCTGATCCCGACGATTTCTTGGGAGACGAACATGCGGAGGTGAAGCAGTACGTCAGGGATTGCCTCACCAGCAGAAGCAAGAGCTACCATTACGTCGTGCCGACACAGGTTCTGTGCAAAGTTGTTGATCCCTCCCTCAATGCTCATTCGCTGCAGGTATCTTGGGGAGTGCCAGGAGCGTTTGACGCTCGGACGGTCGCTCACAAGGTTGTCGTCCCATTTGATCAGGCGAATCATAACGTCCTGGGAGGCTCTCCAGAGCCGTACGTGAACAATCCCCTCAGGTTTCCCGCAGTATCTCTGGAGTACCGAGATAAGCAGAAGTATCGGGCAGATTGGGACAAGCTGACGGGAGTCCTTGACAGTGTCGAGGATGGCGCCCGGGAGTACCGAGAACGGCTATTCGATCAGATTCTCCTTGAGATCTACCGGCTTCTCGTCCACACTACCCTCACATATCCTACGCCCAGCAGAATCAGCCTGGCGCACACGCGTGGGATACTCGCGCAGTACCCCTCCTCACCATCGCGTGGCGAAATGG
>JAUVRU010000172.1 GCA_030597485.1 Anaerolineae bacterium | reverse complement strand
GTGGGTGAAAGGCGAGAAGACCTCACCGTGGACCGAGATCTCATCCCCGACCATTTCTTTGACCAGGTCGAAGGTGCGGAAGAAATAATGGGTCACTTCGGTCATGGGTCCCTTATCAGGCTTATCCACTATCCAGGGCACGTGGTAGGTATTCCACGTGTAGCCGACCAGGTTGTCGATGCCGTCAAGGTCGTCAGGATCAATCTTGTCAAAGTCAGCCCGTGTCGGCATCGAACCATCAGCCAGAAAGTGGTGGGGATTGTCATCCCAAGGTATCAACGTGGTCTCACCGTTCGACCAGGTCAGCTTTTCACCTTGGGCGGTGTCTTCAATGGATTTCACGTCATCCAGCAGATTCTGGGGCCGTCCAGGGAGATTGATGAGGAGACCATCAAAACGGTAGCGTCGCTGTAGCTCCACCAGTGCGTCGGCGAAGCCCTCGCTGGTGAACCAGATTTCGTGCGGCGGTCTGTGTGTATTCAGAAAGTAATGACCCAGCGCTAGCTGGCACATCACCGGGACGCGATCCGGGATTTCATGCCGCATTGCCAGAGCCATTCGCTGGCGTCCGTTCATCGTCTCAACTCACCTCTCTGCCGCACTTGGCTGCAATCATATCTCTATGTCGTGCTGCGCGCGATTCGGTCGCGAACGTCTCGCCCGAACCGGTCAACAAAACCTTGGACATAATCCTGGCTATCGGTGGAAGGATCTTCAACGAGCGGCGTGAGGTCCATGGCGTAGACCAGGCCGGTGGCCACATCGGTGCCGTGCGAGGCATGGTATGTCGCGTTTGCGCGGCGCCGCCCCATAGTGGCCAGGTCGTAGCGCTTGCCGCCGCAAACCTGAGAGTCGAAGACACCCAGAAGTGCCCCCTGGAGGTTCTCGTGGGCCGAGCAATCGAAGGCGACTTTGTCTTCGTCTACCATCCAGTCAAGGTCACGCCAGACCTCGCACCCGTACAGGCGCCGCGGGCGCTCTGCTGCAGCCAGGTTTCGGGCGGCCTCTATCACTCGCAGGGTCACCGCCACGTGCGTGTCGTGTTTGTCGGCGAGATTGTGGGTGTATACCCCAGCCGGCTGAGCCAGCTTCAGCAGCAGTGCCAGGTCCTCCACGGGGTCCTTGTTGGAGCTGTCCTTCACCACCCCGCTGGGATAGTCGAGCAAGACTTGGGCTGCGTAATCACCCATCACCGCTGCTTTTTTCTGCTCCTTGGTCCGTACTTCGCGCATCGCTTCGTCGGTGTAGTCCCGGTACAGCTCATCGCGAGGAGAACCACTGCCATTCGTGACTATCACTCCGGCTAGCCACCTGTCCGCCTGCTGGAAACAAGCCAGGATGCCGTCAATCGCCATGATCTCCAGGTCATCCTGATGGGCGCCGATTGCCATATGAGTGGTTCGGGCAAGGGCTTCCCCGGCCGGGAGGCCGTCAGGAACAAAGAGCTCAGCGGTGTCGAGTCGGAACATCGTTCTTACCCTCCCTCCTGATCAATCGCCGGAAGACTGGCGGCTGCGATGGACTGACCGACGCGCCGGCTCTTCTCGTCCGGCAGCTGGATGTTGATTCGGTCGGCGGTCTCTGGGAACTCTGACTTGAGCACGTCCCTGGCCCCGTCTAGAATGATCGGTCCACCTCTCCCGGACGTGCAGCGACCCAGAATCAGGACGTGTTTCAACCCGTCGTAGAAGTCAGCGTAGTGGGCGATGGCATAACCCATGTAGCAACCCATGCTCTGCCATATCTGCGTGGCACCCTTGTGTCCTTTTTCCAGTTTCCGCTGAACGAACTTGAGTCTTTCGGCATCGGTTATGTCGCTGGGGATCTCGATCCCGGCCTTGGGGGCAAGGCGAAACACACACTGCTGTGACAGGTAACGAGCGCCGCTTCCCCTGTCTCCCGACCACTCGTCCGCGGGAGCGTTGGGACTGTAGTCAATGGGGGCGAAAGCCAATTCATTCAGCCAGCCGGTGATGTTGCCACTCTCCGTGACATAACCGCCGGCCTCACTAGAGCCCAATGCGATGCCCAGGACGCCGTTATCCTCCAGTGACATCGAGCCGGCGAGAGCGGTGACCTCTCCATCATTGACGATCTCCAGCGGAACGCCTAATTCATCACGGATGCGCAGGAACAGGTAGCTGGCCTGGTGAAACCTCTCCTTGGGCACGCCCCGAAACAGAGAGGCGATCATAACGCGGTTGTTGATGTACACGCCGGCCGCACTGCCACCGATCGCATCCACACGTGGCATCTTCGCCGCTGCCTCTTTCAAGGCGTCCATGATCATGTCATAGTGGTATTGTGGGTCAGCTTGCCCGCGTGGCTCCCAGACGGTCTCCTTACTGAAGATAGCCTCCCCGTTCACGACCGCGGATACCTTGAGATCGGAGGCGCCCAGGTCGAAACCGATGCGACAGCCGTCGAGGTGTCGTCCCAGCGGCAGTTCGCTCTCATGCCTGGCGGGGGCTTCAGAGGCGGCGCAGGGCACCACGGTGAATGGCCTCTCATACACGTCTTCACCCATGAAGTGGTAGTCGAACGCGCGTGCCCCATCAGGCGAGTAGCACTGCCCGATGTACTCTCCGATTTCGCTGGGACCGCCCACGTAGACCCTCCATCCGCCGCGCTGCCAGAGAAGGAATCTGACCAGTCGCTCGGCGTACATGAGGTTGGCGGCCGCCCGGTGATGACTCTGGGTGAAGACCCGCGTCTCGAAGCGCGACACGGATTCATCCGGCCGCTCCAAAGCGAGCACGAGGGGCACCCCGCCTCCTGACTCCTCTATCTCTATTTGGAAGGCGTGGTTGGCCAACACGGCGGGGCGAAACGTCTCATCAAGGGGCGGGACCAATCTCGGCTCTACAAGTTTGAAAGGCTCAGTCATCGTACCCTCCACCTCAACGCTCTTGCGGCCTTATTCTGCCCATCCAGGATGTTGTTGGAAAATCCTGGATAGGACTGGCAGTCCTTCATTGGCGACTCTACCCCAGGATTTGCTGTCCCTGTCGGACTGGCTGGTCTTGTGTGAGGACTCGTGGCCAGGACTGCCAGTCCTACTTCAGCACTTGTGGTCCGTGTCTGTTTCACACCTGGCTCGGGCGCGCAACCAGTCCACTATCCGTCTCGTGCAGTGCAATGGCGAGGGCGCCGAGCACTGCCGCGTCCATCTTCAATTCTGACAGCACGATTTCTGGCACAAGCGGCAGCACCTCTGTGACGCGCGCGCGAATAGGCTCGACGAACAGGTCCCCGAAGTCTGCCAGATCGCCGCTGATCACGATACGATCCGGGTCCAGGACGCAGATCAGGTTGGCGACGGCGACGCTCAGGAAGTCCACCGTTTCCGAGACCACAGACCGCGCCAGCTGATCGCCTTCCCTGGCTGCAGACAGCACTGCCTCCGCCGTCAGGGAGGATGAGTCGGTGCTCTCCTGCCTTCTCAAGACTGATTCCTCACCGGCACCCAGGCGGGTCAAGGCGCGTCGCACGATCCCTGCACTCCCGGCCAAACCCTCAAGACAGCCGTACCGATCGTACTTACGTCCAAGACTGCGCTCGTTGGCGATCATGTAGCCGACCTCGCCGGCTGCACAGTGGGCGCCGCGATACAGCTGCCCGTCAAGGACCAACCCTGCTCCTATGCCCTCGCCCAACGAGATGCATACCAGATTGTTCACGTCCCGCCCGGCCCCTCGCCAGCTCTCGCCAAGGGCGATCAGGTTCACCTCGTTCTCGACGAAGACAGGCAGATCGAGCACTTCCTCCAGTCTGGCCTTCAGCGGCAGGTTGCGCCAGCCCAGAGTCGGTGCCCAGACGACTTCGCCTTTCTCGAATACGGTGATAGAGGGGGCGCCAATCCCCACCCCACGCACAGGTGGGCCATAGCTGGTGGACAATTGGTGTAGGTCTCTGATCAGTTCCGTGAGGCGCTCCACGCCCGCTTTGCCACCGACGGACGGCACGACACGCCGCTCCAGTATCTCACCGTTCAGGTCTGACAGGGCCCCGATCATGTTCCGGTGTATGTAGATACCAATGATCAGACTGGCGCGAGGGTTGAATTCAAGGAGGACGGGACGGCGGCCCTGTGGGGAGAGGCTGGGGCTACCTTCCACGACTAGCTGGTGTTCCAGCAGCACGTTGACGATGCGCGTGATCGTCGCCGGGCTCAGGTGCAGGCGGCGGGCGACCTCGGAGCGGCTGATCGGTCCCTGTTCGTGGATCATCCGCAGCACCGCCGATTCATTGACCTTGCGAAGTAAGGTTGCATCACCGGTGTGTTTCATCGCCGCCTTCAGTTGATTCAACTGTGAAGCCTTCTTCACCAGACATATGACATATGTGAGCAGAAGATGTGGCAATGTGAGGAACGAAGACTCTGGTTCAGATCGTGGGAAGAGATTCCCCGATGCAAAGCCCGTTGAGCCGCAAACGGATGAGTTCTTTTCATCAAGAAAAATGTACCACACTTCAGCTGATTTGTCAATGGATCTCGCGATTCCAGGACAATTCAAGGTAACAGAGCAAGGCATTCTCAGATGCCAGCACCAGGCGATGTTCGCATCTGACGCGCAGCGTGTTCACCCCACCCAGCCACGTCAGGCATACTCGTCTCTCGGCAGTAGTTCTGTGCCATTCCTGCCCCTATTCCGAGCTGTCTGAAGCGGTTTTGGTTCCCTATCTCAATATGTGGTCACGGTGCCTCTGCTCCGGCGGTGCGCCACCGACCCTGGTTATGTCCAGAGTTCACTGAGGTTCTCCCACAGGATGTAAACGCCGGCGACGACCACAGCCGCGAGGACTGTCTGCCAGAAGAACTCATAGACGATGATCAAAGCGGATACGGCTGCCAGACCGGCGGTTACACTGGCCACCAACCGGGTCAACTTGCCCCGGACACTGGACTCGATGAACACAAACAAGGCCACGATTGCGATCAACCAAGGAATGAGGCGATCCCTGGCGAACAGCGCCATGGCCACCAAACCAATCAGCATCAAGCCGATGCTGGCGGCCGCCCATATCTCGGCCAGGCGTCCCACTCGCCGTGCCTCATCTGACGCAGCCCGGTGAGGCTGGCGAAGATGAGCTCGGGCCGGCTCTCGCTCGCCTGCCCGCATACGCTGTGCATAGAGTGCCAGCGATTCCAGCAGGGCCTGATCCGAAGCCATTTGCGCTCGCAGCTGGTCCACTTCCTGCGAGAGATCGGCGATCCGTTTCTGATGGCGTTCGTAGACCTCGCTCATATGTGGCTGATGCCGCATAGCGGTAGATTCTGTCCCCAATCCCTCCAGTTGGCGGGTTTTCTCCTCGACGCTGGAGATCATCGCTTCCTGCTGGGCCTTCAGTTGGGCCTGCTGTTCCCCGATGTTCTCCAACAGCGTTGTTGACGGTGAGACCTTGTCCAGGCCGGCCCAACCGAGCGGGTCGTACCATGAGCGGCGAACGGTGCCATCACGATTGTACATCGGGCCGGCGGGAGCGTCCTCACCCGCGGTAACGTCCCTGGCATAAAGGCCCCACAGCCCTCGATACTGCATCACCCAGGCTGGGGGAGGGCTCAGCAGACGCGGTGCTGTCCACGTCTTCTCCTGACCCGGTCCGATCGTCACGCCGTCCCCTCGGGCGTAGTCCACGAAGGGGATGTGGAGGAGACTCGTTTCCTCTTTGGGGTCCGCTTGAGGATCGCCCGCGCGGTGTTGGCGC
>JAUVRU010000137.1 GCA_030597485.1 Anaerolineae bacterium | reverse complement strand
TGATCACCTGGGTGACACGCAAGACCAGTGCCCTCACTGCACTGATATCCGCGGTGGATCGCTCGCTAGCCGATGCCTGCGGCGACCGGATGGGCGCTTCCGGGCTGTGCCACATCTTGGACGTTCAGGTTGTAGATGACGCTGATGTCAACAGAGGTGTCGGCTACGGCGGTTTGCTCAGGTCCCTCCACCTGCGGCCACTCGAGATCTGGAAGCGCCAGCCATAGTGTGGTGAATCATATTCAGTAACAATCAGAACCAAGGAATAAACGGAGATGGAGCAACAAGTTGCAGTATCACCAGCTAAGCCCGCTTCAGAATTCATCGTGGGTGAGCCACGCCAACACGACCTGTGGGATACTGTCCGGGCACAAATAGACGATGTGGCTCACAGGCTCAATCTGGATCCCGGCATTCACGCCATTCTACGCCGACCGGAGCGGGAGTTGACGGTTTCCGTTCCGGTGAAGATGGACGATGGCCGGATTGAGGTCTTTGCCGGCTACCGCGTCCAACATTCCAGTATCCTGGGCCCTTGCAAGGGCGGCATCCGCTATCACCCCGATGTGGACCTCAATGAGGCCAGAGCACTGGCAGCCCTGATGACCTGGAAATGTGCTGTGGTGGGTATTCCTTTTGGGGGATCCAAGGGCGGGGTCCAGTGCGACCCCAGGCAGATGTCTGAAAGCGAGGTTTGCCGCCTGACCCGACGTTTCACAGCTATGATCCTGCCCATCCTCGGCCCAAAGCGCGACATCCCCGCGCCGGACGTCAACACTAACCCCCAGGTTATGGCCTGGATAGCGGACACAGTCAGCATGCTAGAAGGTCACTCCGTGATGGAGATCGTCACGGGCAAGCCGGTGCCTTTGGGTGGGTCGCTGGGCCGGGCTGAGGCAACCGGTCGAGGCGTGGCCATCATCCTTACGGAGGTGTTGAATCGGTTGGGTCGCCAGCCTTCAGACACAACCGTGGCCGTGCAGGGATACGGCAACGTGGGCTCGGTTGCAGCCTCGTTACTGGACGAGATGGGCTGCAAGATTGTGGGGATCAGTGATGTCAGTGGCGGGCTGTACAGCCCCCGAGGGTTGGACATAGCTGACATCAACCAACATGTTGCCCATCGGGGGTACCTTCTGAAAGAATACCAGTCCTCGGATGTGGAGAGCATAAGCAACGACGAATTGCTGACCAGCGATGTTGATGTGCTGATACCGGCGGCGCTGGAGCACCAGATTCGGGCTGACAACGCGGCCGCCATCCGGGCTGGAGTGATCATAGAAGGTGCCAATGGCCCCACTACCCGCGAAGCCGATGACATCTTGAGAGATCGAGATATCATCGTCGTGCCCGATATTCTGGCCAACGCTGGGGGAGTCGTGGTCAGCTACCTCGAGTGGGTTCAAAACCTGCAAAGATTCTTCTGGGAAGAGGCCGATGTCAATCTGCAGCTTGAGCGCAGGATGATCCGGGGCTTCGACGAGGTATGGGACTATGGCCAGGAGAAACAAGTGTCTCTGCGCTTGGGGGCCTACATGCTGGCGATGCATAGGGTAGCCACTGCCATAGGGGTTCGGGGAATCTTCCCCTAATCCAACAGCAGCGGCCCAAACAGGCTCCCGCCGGAAACGCTGAACTACAAAGACACCGAGACAGAGAATGCGCGGTGTTTTTCTTGTGCTTCAAGCAGGGTGTCAACAGCGGCGTTACCTAGTCACCGAGAATTGTGGGGATTCTATCTCCGTTTCTTGGCGGTCATGCCGGGTGATTGACGAATCCGAGCTCCATCACGCTGGCTGGAAACCTCCGCCGCCGGCGCCTCCACATCTTGAGTCACACCTGACTACATGCACGCCTTCCTTTTTCGCCTCACCTGCCGTATAATGACGGCACGGGTGGCCAGGAGGGCTGGCCGACTGGCGCCTGGCAGAGGACGGTGGTGGGTATGGCAAAGGTGACCTTGGCTGAAGCCCCTGACCAGCTGACGGCAGAGGGTGTGCTGATTGAGACTCTGGCTCGAGGCCTACAACCTCACGCCTGAAGGCCGCTGCCCCAGCTGCAACGCGTCCCTCCGCGGGTGGTGGTGATGGGGGTCAGTCTCGATCTTGCCAGCCATGCTCACCCACCAGGGGCACAAAAGCTACCGGCGTGAGGTGTTCACTGTGGGTGCGTCCGCCACGTTTGATCAGGCGCACCAGGTCTTGATAGCCAGCGGATCCGACCGGGGCCACCAGTGAGGCACCAAGAGCCAGCTGGTCAATGAGCGGCGGGGGTATTTCGGGCGCAGCGGCGGTGACGATAATGGCATCATAGGGACCAGCTTCAGGCCAGCCGCAACTGCCGTCACCTATCCGAAACTGGATGTTCTCGTAGCCCAGATCCTGCAACGCCTGCTCGGCACGCCGGGCCAGTTCTTCTATGCGTTCGATGGTATAGACCTGTCTTGCCAGGCGACTGAGGACGGCTGCCTGATACCCGGAGCCGGTGCCGATTTCCAATACCCGGTCCTCTGGCTTTAGCTGCAGCATTTCTGTCATATAGGCCACAATATAGGGCTGCGAGATGGTCTGGTTACACCCGATGGGAAGCGGGTTGTCGTGGTAGGCCGCGTTCTGCGTGTCTGGGGGCACGAACCGCTGGCGCGGCACCTCCCGCATCACCTGCAATACGCGCTCGTCGTTGATGCCGCGTGGCACCAGCTGCTGATCCACCATGCGCTGGCGTGCTTCCTCAAAGCAGTGTCCATCGGAAACCATAGGCAATCTCCAGGGGGCCTACCCGTTTTCATTTAACCACACTCTGCATCGGCACGCAAGCTATCGCCACTCAGGAGGCGGGTTCGGATTTGGCGGCAAGCGCGTCCGCCACGTCGTCAATGTGAAGTGCACTTCACGCAAGGATGTGGGTTTTCGAAGATGAAGAAGCCAGCGATGTTACTGATTGTCATCGTGTCTGTCATCTTGACCGCAAGCGCCTGTAGCCCAGGTCTTCCCTCTCCCTCTGTCCCCGAAGCAGTCCCCACCCCGGGTTTGGCGCAAGAGAAAGGAGATGAAGTCATGTCATTTCAACTGACCAGTACCGCTTTTGCGGCCGGGCAGCCGATCCCCGCCCGGTATAGCTGTCTGGGCCAGGATGTATCACCGCCGCTCGCCTGGACCGATCCGCCCCAGGGCACCCAGAGCTTTGCCCTCATCGCTGACGACCCCGACGCGCCGGTGGGTACCTGGGTGCATTGGGTGCTCTACAACCTGCCCGCCGACAGCCTGGGGTTGCCAGAGGACGTCCCATCCGAGGACACCCTGGCCGATGGCAGCCGGCATGGCCAGAACAGCTGGGGACGGGTGGGCTACGGAGGGCCGTGTCCCCCCTCGGGCACCCATCGCTATTTCTTCAGGCTGTATGCCCTGGACACGCATCTGGACCTGCCCGCCGGCAAGGACAAGAAGCAGCTGCTAAAGGCCATGGAGGGCCACGTCCTGGCGCAGGCAGAACTGATGGGAACGTTCACCAGGCCGTGACCTGACCGCAAGCTCATCCTGATCTCATTAACATCTCCGAAAACATCACTTGCACGGGGCGGAGATGTGTGCTCGCTGTGCTCGCAATGGACGGGGTTGGCAAGAGCAGAGAGACCCAAGGGCAATATTGACAACCGCCCACGTCAATAATATAATTGGCTTGCTTGGGCGAATAGCTCAGATGGATAGAGCGCCTCGCTTACACCGAGGAGGTCACAGGTTCAAGTCCTGTTTCGCCCACCATTCTGTCTATCGGTGTCGGGCGGCATACACGTGCCGCCCGGTGGATACTGTCCACCGTCGAGGAAACAGAGCGATATGTTCTCACCATTCGCACAGGGGTTCCCCCCCCTCCCTGATGGAAACAGCGTGGACCTCGGTCGCCTTCTCATGAATATGGGGCTGGCTGTCGTCTGGGCTTTCGTCGCCAGCATCAGCTTTGCTGTCGCCATCTCTATCGGCTTGCGCCTATTTCACGCGCTCATCCCTGGGCTGGATGAGATTGGTGAGTTGAAGAAGGGCAACATGGCCGTGGCGCTGGTGTTTGCCACTTTCATCATCAGCCTGACAGCTATCGTGGTAGCCATCCTGCTCAAATGAGCGCAGCACGGTGGTCCCATGACGGTGCCGTCCGGCAAGACCAGCGGGAAAAGGAATCCGGTCCTTTGCAGGAACCGGGTTGGTTTTGTGTCATGCTTACAGATGGCAGGCCGATCACGGCTCGTCCGCACTGATTGTTGACCCTACTCGTCCGGCTCGACGTGGATTACCACCCGACCCAGGTCAGGGATTCGGTTACGCAGCGCCTGTTCGATCCTCTCAGTAAGAACGTGTGCGTCCACCAGAGCGGTGTCACCGTCCATTTCGCAGTGCAAAGACACCGATAGTTCGTCTCCCCATCTGCGTACCATCACCTGATGAGGCCGGCAACCAGCAGCACTCTCTGCCAGCCACTCTTGCAGCACACCCATGACTTGCGACTTGTCCGCCGCGCTGGCCTGGCTGGAAGTGCTGGTATCACCATCCGCCACCGGCTCAATATGGGTCACCACGTGTGCCACCTCAGGCAGCGCCTCCCGGAGCGCCTTCTCAAAGGCGGCCGCCTGTCTGTGCGCCTCATCCACCCGCAACGAGTCGGCCACCTCCAGATGCAATTCCAATCCCAGGCGAGAGTCTGGTGACGAACCATCCGCCACATCATAGAGATGGACGCTGTGCGCGGTCAGGCCCTGGTGGGCGGCCACCAGGCGCACGGTTGTCACCATTCGTTCTTCCTGGGAACGCACCGGATCCATATGCACCACCACATCCGCTCCGGAGAAGACGCTATGGACCGCCTCCTCTACCTGGGTGGCGATGGCATCTGCCTGCTCCAGGGCAACGTCACGGCCAATCGTCGCCGTCACATCCGCAAACGCCTCTGGCCCGCTGCGGCGCAGGCGCACCTGCTTCACTTCCAACACGCCCGGTACCCGACTGACTGCCTGGATTACCGTATCTTGGGTTCCGATTGGTACCGCGTCGAGCAGGGCAGCCGCTGACCTTCGTCCAAGTTGCACGCTCACGTAGATGATCAGCGCTGCCACTCCCAGAGCAGCTACGGCATCTGCCTTCGCCAACCACGGCAGGGTAATCCATCCAGCCACACTAACCAGGACCAGGCCCACTATGACCACTGACGAGGACCACACGTCAGTCGAAAAGTGCAACGCGTCTGCCTCCAACGCCTGGCTGTCGTACTTCTTCGCCGCCCTGGCCAGGGCCCGCGAACGAGAAACGTCGATAACAATGGAGAGTCCCATAACCAGGAACGCCCAGACGCTGACCTCCACCACGACGTGTTTGAAGAACAGACGCTGGATCGCCTCGTATACAATCCACGCGCAGGTGGCAAGCAGCAATACTGCCTCAAAGAGCGCTGACAGGTTCTCTACCTTCCCGTGGCCATAGGTATGGTCGCGGTCCGGAGGTCGGTCTGACACGCGCACGGCCAGGAAAGTCACCCCCGCCGCCACCAGGTCCAGGGCCGAGTGCGCTGCCTCAGAAAGCAACCCCAGGCTGCCGGTCATCAGCCCCACGACCGCTTTCATGGCCGTCAGAAGCATAGCAGCCGCCACCGAGCGGAGCGCTACAAGTTGCTTCTCCCTGTTCGACTTTTGCAGTGAGTTCATCTCAACGGCTGTATCCGCACCTGCCTTGCGTCTAATATCTACCCCCAACATCAACCCCTGGCCCGCCTGAATTTGCTGGGCACTGGTCCGGAGCCAGGGATCCCCCAGGAGGCGGGAATCCTCCAGCGTTGGTAGGGGTACGTGGGGGTGGCGCCGGGGGAGGGGCGAGCTGCGTGCATCCCACCGCCAGCAACAGGATGAACAACAGCCAGAAGCCAGGTCGAAGTTTCATGGACGACATCCGTCCGTAACCTGAATGCCTATGTCGGCCGCCCAGGGTTTGGTATGTGCCCGCCCAAATCTGTACGCTGATGGCTGACCGCTATGTTTACTCCGCGGACGGCGGCAGAAACGTGTCAAAGGGGATGCGTGCCTCCACCGGCGCCAGTGGATCCACCGGTCGAATGCGAATCTCATACTCGGCGGGTTCGACTGCAATCAGATCGAAGGCGAGGATGGCCGGTTGGGCCTCAAGGCGCACGACGAACTGACCATTGGCCTCCACGGTCGCCCGCTGGCTTTCGGGTATCGGCCATTCGATCAGTTGCCCCTCTCGCCACAACTCGGC
>JAUVRU010000393.1 GCA_030597485.1 Anaerolineae bacterium | reverse complement strand
CTGAATCGCCTATGCAACTGGTCCATAGATTCCTCCCTTGTTTGTCTGGGAAGAATCTACCACAGAGGGCAGACCGTCCAAGGTGTTCACTTTTCAACTGTAAACGGTTCACCTTTCAGGTTTAAATGGTTCACTTTTCAACTTTAAATGACATTCAGAAAGAAAAGCATTGACAAACCGAAGAACATCTGATATAATCTGTGTGAACAGACCAGCCAGGAACGCAGCCCAGGTCTCCCGAAGGCTGTGGCGGGACATGATCCCCCCGATCTGCCAACAATGCCCAACACTGTGTGCATGGGCGCCGAGACACCTGCACTATGACGGAAATCCAATTCTCCATCAGCGGTGAGCAACGAAACGCCAGGCTTTGTGCTCGTATCTGGGGGCCGCGCATCGTGTCAGTCGGGTGCCTGGCGAGAACAGATCGCCTGGGTGGGTCTTCTACGTCCTGTCGTTTCAACCACCTTGGCCCCGGGCAAGGACCTTCCGCAAGCTACAGAGTACGCCCACGGTTTTGACTTCTGTCGTGTGCAGGCTGGTGGCGGCTGCCTGACTCATGCGGAGGAGCAGCGGAAGGCGCACGATGTGAACACCCATTTTGACGGTCTGGGCATGCATCTGGGCAACCTGGCACGGCTCTCCCCAGCCCAGTCTCGTTCCATCAGCGCCGAGAACCGCACAGGCGGCAAGGGGAAAGGGGGCAGGGCAACTGAGGGCACCGGGGCGTACTGGTCCCGCGACCTGGGCCAAGGATGGAAGGTCTCTCCCTCCATCCCTCTGACCGGCGGCAGCACCGCTGTCCTGGCCGACATCGACGGACCGGGCGCTATCCAACACATCTGGATGACGGTGGAGGACCCTGCCCGTTGGCGTCAGCTGGTGCTCCGCATCTTCTGGGACCGCGAGGAGACTCCGTCAGTGGAGGTACCTATCGGTGACTTCTTCTGCAACGGCTGGTGCACACACTGCAATGTCAACTCGCTGCCGGTAGCGGTCAATCCCGCTGGCGGATTCAACTGCTTCTGGGAGATGCCCTTTCGCCAACACGCTACAGTCACGGTGGAAAACCTGGCGGCCGATGACATAGACCATTTCTTCTACCAAATAGACTACACGTTGACCGATGTGCCCGACGACCGGGCGTACTTCCACAGCCAGTGGCGGCGCAGTAACCCGGTGCCGTATGGGGAGGTGCACACGCTGCTGGATGGCGTGCAAGGGCGTGGGCAGTATGTGGGGGCTTACTTCGCCTGGGGAGTGAACAACGATCTGTGGTGGAGTGAGGGTGAGGTCAAGATCTATCTGGATGGTGACAGCGATTGGCCCACAATCTGCGGTACCGGCCTGGAGGACTACGTCGGCGGCGCCTGGACCTTCGAGTGGCCCAGAGGTCAATACAGTACCTATTCGACAGCGTTCATGGGATTGCCGCAGATAGTCGAGGCAGCGGACTCGGTCCTCAATCGGCGGCGATTCGGCATGTACCGGTGGCACGTGATGGATCCGATACGCTTTGAGCAGGACATCCGGGTGACTGTGCAAGCTCTGGGCTTGCTGGAAAACAGCCAACCCCGGTATTTACCCTCGTCAGACGACGTCGCGTCCACCGCCTTCTGGTACCAGACCGAACCACACGCATTATTTCCTGGACTGCCGGACGTGCACTGTCTGGAGGTGACATAGCGGATGGCTACGCGATCCCTTGCCCGACTACCTCAATATGGTGGAACAGTGGGGCATCTGAAGGATACAAGGCACGTCACCCGCAACTCGGCGGCGAACCGGACGCATCGTGACGGAGATCATCAGCGCATTCGGAGGAAGACATGGGTCCCATGACTTCGCGGGAGCGTGTATACCGAGTCTTGGCGGGAGAACTGCCGGACCGGGTACCGGTGTTGCTGCAGAACTTTCAGAACACGGCGCAGCTGGCTGGCCTACCACTGAACCAGTTCTGCCAGGATAGCAGCCTGATGGCCGAAGCCCAGATTGCTGCCTGGGAGCGTTTCCGGTACGACGTGCTCGACATAGAGAACGGCACGACGGCAATGGCTGGCGCCCTGGGATGTGAGGTCGACTACCCAGAGGACCAGCCGCCACGCCTGGTCTCGCCCGCCATTGATTGCCTGGAAGATGTGGGTAAGCTGGAGCCAGTCGACCCCACCCGAGATGGGACCTTGCCCCAACTGCTGCGTACCACTCGATTAGTGGCCGAGGGGCTGAACGGGCAAGCTTGTATTGTGGGGGAAGCCGACCAGGGGCCCTTCGACCTGGCGTCAATGCTGGTTGGTATGGAGAAGTTCCTGCTGGCGGTCATTGACCCTGACCAGTCGGAGCAGGTGCACAATCTGCTGGAGTTCTGCTCCCAGCAGGTCAAACGGCTGGCTCTGGCCCAGATTGACGCCGGTGCCGACTTCACCGAAATCGGTGAACCCTTTGCCGGCCCGGACCTGTGTGCACCCAAGATCTATCGCGAGTTTGCCTTCCCCTACGAAAAACGGCTGGTAGAAGTGTTGAAGGGACGTGGCGTGCCCTTGATCATTCACATGTGCGGCGACTCCACCCGAATCATGTCTGACATGGCCGATACCGGTGCATCGATGCTGGAGGTGGATTCCAAGATTGACGCCGCCCGCTGTTCCCAGCTCACGCAGGGACGCAGCGTCCTGGTGGGCAACGTGGACACCACGCTGATGGCCCGGGGCCGTCCGGAGCAGGTGGTTGAAGCCGCCCGGCAGGCAATCGGGGATATGGGTCAGCACGGGTGGTTCATTTTGAGCCCCGGCTGCACCATCGGCGCCACCACCCCCTTTGAGAGTACCGAGGCATTGATGGAGGCTGTCGACCGGTTCGGTCGATACGACGACAACGGCCTGATTGTCGATTGACTGCGGAGAGGAACTCTCAATCACAGTATCCGACAGGAGCGTAAACCGATGAACGCTGACTCCGCATTCAAAGCTGGCGCAGCCAAGATAGACATCACGCCGAAAGTCGGTTGCTGGCTGGAAGGCATCCCCCGTGCCCAGCCCTCCAACGCCATCCACGACCCGCTACACGCTCGGGCCCTCGTGTTGGAGGAAGGTGGCAATAGGATTTGCCTGGTCTCGTGTGACTTGATCGGGTTCACCACAGAGTTTTGCAATGGGATGCGCGAGAACATAGCAAGTGCTCTGGGAATCACAGCCGACAATGTCGTGATCGCTTGCGCCCACAACCATTCCGGGCCAGCCACCATCGGAGTCCTCGGCGACTCAGAACACGTGGATCCGGACTATCTCGACGCCCGCTCGACAGAACTGGTCCAGATCTGTCAAGAAGCGGCGGACAAGGCAGAACCGGCTCTTTTGGGCGTCGGTCGGGGCCAGGAGACCACAGTGAGCGAGTACCGCCGCCTGTGGACCAAAGATGGCCGTATCGTGATGAACTGGGAGGAATTCCCCCAGGATCAGATTGTCGGCCCGGCAGAAGAAGGCGACCCTGACCTCGGAGTGGTGAAGATAG
>JAUVRU010000497.1 GCA_030597485.1 Anaerolineae bacterium | reverse complement strand
CGCGCCGGAGGGGGGTCAGAAGGTGCTGGTCGTGGGAGGCGGCACGATGGGACTCAACATGGTGCAATGCCTGCGCGCCCTGGCACCCGACTGTCACGTCACCATCGCCACCCGCCACCTGCATCAGTCCGAGATGGCGCGCCGGCTCGGCGCTGACGAGATAACGGTGGACGAGGATGGCTACCAGACGACGGCGCGGGTGACCGGGGCCAACCTGTACCAGGGCTTGTTCCACAACCGTATGCTTCTGGGCGGCTTCGACATGATTTATGATTGCGTGGGCTCGGCCCAATCCCTGCAAGACAGCCTGCGTTGGGTGCGGGCGGGCGGCAGTGTGGTATTGATCGGCGTCAATCTGAGTCGGTTCAAGCTGGATCTCAACCCCATCTGGTACCAGGAAGTGGACCTGGTGGGTGTGTATGCTCACGGGGTGGAGCCGTGGCAGGGTCAACTGCGCCATACCTATGATGTGGTGATTGACCTGATGCGACAGGGCAAACTGACAGCCGATGGATTCATCACCCACCGTTTTCCGTTGAGCGAGTGGAGACAGGCCATTGCTACCGCCAATGACAAGAGCACCGGCTCCATCAAGGCCGTGTTCGATTATCGGCAGCTATGATGAGTGAGGGAACAGGATATGACGCCGGAACAACACACTGAGGATCAGGCTGCATACATAACTATCGTCGAAGGCCCGCCGCCGGAATTCGCTACGGTGCGCAGGGACTGGACGGCTTCCCTGGCCGAGGGACAGACCGGGTCATTGGTGGCCACCTGCGAAATGCGCACCTTTGATGGCCAGTCGCTGGTCGCCCGGTGCGTGCGAGCCTGGGACGATGGATGCCCGGCCCGTCTGGACTACCCGGTCGAGGTGTCGGCTTCCTCGCCGCCCGGTGGACGGGCTGAGGTGGAGATCGTGGCAGCCTGTTGGGAGCAGGTCGAAGAAGGCCAGAAACTTGTCCTGTGGGTCAAGGTGGATGAGGTGGATGAGATGGACGCCAGCCAGGGAGATAGCGTTGTCTGAGGCATTGAGACAGTTCATCGACGATCAGGTGGCCAGGGTCGCGCCCGTGGAAACGGAGGCCAACCTGGCTTACTGGGATTTCACCACCACCGGGAAAGCGGAATACGAGGAACGGTTCACCCGGCTTCGGGTGGCGCTGCGCCGGGTCTACGCGGACCGGCAGGCTTTCGAGCAGCTGAGAGGGTTGACCGACGGTCAGCCCATTGACGACCCGCTGCTGGCTCGCCAGGCGACGCTGCTGGGTTACGAGTTTCTGGGAAACCAGATGGATGAAGAGACCATCGAGGATCTCACGCGACGCGAGGTAACCATTGAGAGCGTTTTCAACACGTTTCGCGCCGATTTGTCGGGCAAAAGGGTCACGGAAAACGAGCTGATCGAGGTTCTGCGTGAGTCGGATGATTCGGTCTTGTGCCGCCAGGCGTGGGAAGCCAGCAAACAGATCGGTGGCCAGGTGGCTGATCAGCTGCTCGAGCTGGTGGATCGGCGCAACCAGGTATCCCGCCGAATCGGGTTTGACAATTACTATCGAATGCACCTCACCCTACAGGAGCTGGACGAGGCTGAACTGTTCGCGGTCTTCGACGAGCTCGATGAACAGGTGAGCCCCATCTATGGCGACTACAAAGCGAACCTGGACGCCGGGTTGGCGGACCGTTTCAGCACAACGCCAGAGAAGCTGCGGCCCTGGCATTACAGCGATCCTTTCTTCCAGGAGGCACCGGCGGCTGATGCGGTCGTGCGTCAGTTCCTGAACGATGCCTATGCCGATCAGGAAGTTGAGGCCCTCACCGAGCGTTTCTATCACGCCATTGGCCTGGAGGTGGGCGATGTGTTGGCTCGCAGCGACCTGTACGAACGGGAGGGCAAACATCAACACGCGTATTGCGTTCACATGGACCGCGAGGGAGATGTTCGTGTCCTGGGCAACATCAAGCCCAACAATCGCTGGAT
This sequence comes from Anaerolineae bacterium, assembly GCA_030597485.1. GTDB lineage: Bacteria > Chloroflexota > Anaerolineae > 4572-78 > NAK82 > JAUVRU01. The sequence continues at coordinate 889 of JAUVRU010000497.1, read as the reverse complement.
GGACACGATGCTGCACGAGTGTGGCCACGCCGTATACGACAAGTACCTGGATGACGGCCTGCCATACTTGCTGCGGCAGCCAACGCACACTCTGTTTACCGAAGCGGTGGCTATGCTGATGGGCCGCCTGGCTGTCGATGTGGACTGGCTGGTGACGTATGCTGGAATCACGGCAGGGGAAGCCCGATCACTGTCTGACCGGTTGGGCCGGCATCAACAAGGCGGGCTGTTGATCATGAGCCGGTGGGTGCTGGTGATGTGTCACTTTGAGCGGGCACTCTACCAGGACCCGGGCCAGGACCTGAACAGACTGTGGTGGGACCTGGTGGAGCGGTTCCAGCTGGTGTCTCGGCCTGAGGGGCGGGATGCGCCCGATTGGGCGGCCACGATTCATCTGAGCGCTGTGCCTGTCTATTACCACCACTACCTGATGGGGGAACTAATAGCTTCTCAGCTGCGTCACCAGATAGACACGGCTGTGCTGGGCGGAAACGGGCACAGTGGCCGCCGGTTCGTCACCGAGGCGGCGGTGGGGCATTATCTCACCGAGAAGGTATTTCGACCGGGCGGCACGCGTCACTGGCAAGACGCGTTGATGTTCGCCACTGGCGAGCGGCTGCGCCCGGCGTATTTTGTGGCGCAGGTGGGGGGAGGCAGTTGTTGTCAGTAAACAGTAGGCAGTAGTCAGTAGACAGTGGTCAGTAGACAGTAGTCAGTAGGCAGTAGGCAGCAACCAGTGCTGGAACCATTGACTTGCCACGCGTCTGTTGGGTGGCTGGTGGTTGGCTCAGCGACAGGAAGGAGGGCCAGGGTGTGAGTCTGGCCCTCTTCCTTTCTCCGGCCTCAGCCTCGACCTCAACCTTGTCTACTACTGCCAGTCAGTCTGCGG